>CAZTKV010000016.1:0-28047 GCA_964614285.1 uncultured Chitinophaga sp.
ACACCATGGAAACCATGACGTTTTACAACACCCTGGAAACCTTTACCTTTTGTGGTACCTACTACTTCAACTTTATCGCCTTCAGCGAAAATGTCGACAGTAATGGTTTCACCAATATTTTTTTCGATTGAAAAGTCACGGAATTCTTTGGAGAATTTCTTTGGAGGCGTTTGAGCTTTTGCGAAGTGGTTTACTTCAGCTTTAGTGGAATGCTTTTCTTTTTTGTCGCCAAAAGAAAGCTGGAGAGCATTATACCCATCAGACTCTTTGGTCTTAACATGGGTAACTACACAGGGACCGGCCTCAATGATCGTACAGGCGGTTTGTTTGCCGGAAGGATCGAAGATACTGGTCATCCCAATTTTTTTCCCAATAATACCTTTCATGTTGTTCAATTTATGCCTGCAAGGTTATTGGGACATTTCAAACCCGAAAGTCTGAACTTCAATCCCCGTTTGCCACCGACCTTTTCCTTTATGGGGAAGTACCGGTAGTAAACAAACCCTGAATGGCTTGTTTTATGTTTAGTGGCCAGAGCTCTTTTTTCTTTCGCTTATGACGAACGATTGAGAGATAGCAAAAATTTATATCAATTTATAAGAACTAACGAGGCAACGCCTCTTTTTCTACGCTTTAATCTCAACTTCCACACCACTGGGCAAATCCAGTTTGCTCAACGCATCTACAGTACGGCTCGAAGACGTGTAGATATCCAGCAAACGCTTATGCGTAGCTAACTGGAACTGTTCACGGCTTTTCTTATTAACGTGTGGTGAACGCAATACAGTAAAAATTTTACGGCGGGTAGGCAGAGGAATAGGACCTGTTACCACGGCGCCGGTACTGCGTACCGTTTTTACGATCTTTTCAGCTGATTTATCTACCAGGTTGTGATCGTAAGACTGTAATTTGATTCTGATTCGCTGAGACATGTGTAAAATCCCAATTTTCTTTTGGGAGTGCAAAGGTAAGGGTGAAGGTTATTCCTTCCAAATAGTTGGGAAAGAATTTTGTAGGTTGTGAACAAACTTATTAAAAAGCCCTTTTCACTCCGCTGGCTTCAATTTCAGACCGAGGGTTGCGAAGCCTCCCAACTCTACATGTTCTACCCTAAACCGGTGATTTCCATTGAGATCAACCCTGATTTTCTTATTTGGAGATTCATCAAAAATGTACTTTGAGGGAACCCATTCATCAATAACCATTTTATCATCAATATATACCCGGACCGCATTGTCCCAGGTAATGGAAAGTTCGTACACCCCTTTCGGAAAATTTGCTCCGCCCTTGGCAATGGTAAAAAACTGCTGGTATTTCACCCCGTTACTCACAATACCTCCCCACCAGGCATAATCCAGCCGCTTCACTATTTCATGACGAATGGGAGGCTTCTTATCGAAATGACGAAGATATTCCGGATGCAGAACCGGGTTTGATAATGAATCAAAGGCAAACCAATTCACTTCCCAGCTTATAGGCTGAAAAAATTTTCGGAAAGAAAAGACATATGGCTTTCCGGCTTTTATTTTTTCTCCAAAAGGTGTAGTTATTATATTTCCAACATACTCAAGTTCAATGGAGATATCGGTTCTTTCTCCCATAATTTTTTGGGCCGTAATAGTTGCGGGGAATACCCCAGATAAGGCCGAAAGATTTTCCACGCCTTTAATACTTTTTACCTTCCATTTGCCCCTTGGTCCTATTAAGTCAAATTTCATAATGGCTGAGGAATCGGCAGGGTTAGTATTCCATATAATGGGATACCTGAAATCGTAAGGACCCCATTCTGTTACCAGGATGTTTTTGCGGCCTGCCAGTTTCCCATTACCAGCAAACGGAGAAATTGGGTTTTTAACTATCGGGTATACTATTGGGGTCTCAGGCAAGGCGCCATCAGATGTGTCAATATTGGTGACTGTAGAATCCACTTTTAGCATGCTCTTAAAATCTAAGTAAGTATTTCCGAATATTCTCAGGCTGTCTGTCCTCGTCACATTCAGTACAATCGGGTTACTGTTGAAGCTGTTCATGGCAATTACATAATCTGCACTTCTGGTATCTCTGAGTTTAGCGTAGCCCCAATCAGCCGGTTGTGATTTTCTTGCCCATAATTTTATCGCTTCTTTATCTTTTGAGAAAAGGTTGTACGATATCTCGTTGTGCTGGCCATGCTCAATAGCAATTGCAATCCTGTTATTACGGAACTGGTTGTCAGTAATCTTTGAAGAATAACTGTAACCACCCCAGATACCGTGATCACATTCGAATATCCTGTTTCCCAATATCCTGTTTCGGCTAAATGTCACTTCTATACCATTTGTCGGAGCGTATGAAAAATCATTGTCAATTAAAACATTATCATTACAGCCACCTTCTCCGGTATCCATTGTAGTTTGGCCCGCCCATAGAAAAAAACCATCGCCTCCATGTGTTACTGAGTTTTTGTAAAACACATTTTGATTGCTTTGCTCATATACAAGTATACCAGCACTATCCTGCCCCCTGTTGTAAACACCGTGGCTATATCCCCTCACATTAAAATTAATCCTGTTATAGGTCACTTTATTGGCATTGCATCTATACATTCCTATTCCAATACCTGAATTAAAGGAAAAGTCATTATTAAAAATCTTACCATTGTCACATTCCATCATCATCAGCGCATTTTGTCCACCGGTCACTCTGCAGTTTTTAATAACAGCATTACCACAGTTACGCAAATACATAGCAACTCCGTACCGCAGCCATTGGTCTTTTTCATTATGATGATAACTCATCCAGTCTGATATATCTTCCTTTTCCTGTGTACTGTTAAGGTGTTGCCGGTAATTATAACTGAAATCACAATTTTCAAGGGTTAACGCTTCCACATTTCTCGCCAGCAGTGCTATTTTATATCCTTTTGCTTTCAGATTTTTAATCGTAACATTTCTGCTGTTCCGGACCAGGATTGCCACACCAAAAAACTCATCGGGTGTTTTCCTGCTGTTACTGCCCGTTAATGCTGAATTATTAAAATCAATGATGATATTATTCCCTTCAATCAGAATCAGAGTCTTAGCAGTGTCGGCAGGTGCATCCAGTTTATAAAAACCCCTTTTTATTGTACAAGACCGTTCGAGCTTCATACCAGGAATGATCAGCTTTTCCTGGGTGTAACAAAACGAGGCAATCAGTAGCAACCAGAAAGGAAGAATACTTTTTATCATCAATTTGACTTTATTTGCATCAATTTAATGCATTAATGGATAAAACCACAAATACTGCGTCTAAAACAAATCAATCTCTGAAACTGCTGCTGAAGCTTACGGTTACAATTATTTGTATCTGGTATGTTTCAGGCAAAATTGATTTTGCCAAAGCCGGAGATGCTCTTGGAAATGCAGACTGGTCTTATCTTTTGCTTGGTTTATTCACCTATATTATTTCCAAGATAATTTCAGCTGCCCGGCTAAACATTTATTTTAAAAATATCAGTATCATTCTAACAAAATGGGATAATATAAAACTGTACTGGTTGGGAATGTTTTATAATTTATTTCTGCCTGGCTCAATCAGTGGTGATGCTTATAAAGTAATCCTGCTAACAAAGAGATTCGGGATAGCTTACAAAAAAACAACAGCGGCTGTATTGCTCGACCGCTTTAGCGGTTTACTTGGCCTTGGCCTTATACTTGCTGCCTACTCTTTCTTTGTCCTCAATAAGACTTTGCACATAATACTGCTTGCTGCCGGCTCTATAGTCTCAATAATTGCGTTCTATTTTATAATTAAGCGATTCTTCAAAGACTTTATTCCGGGGTTTCTTTCTACTCTTATTCTTGGTATGCTTGTGCAGGCGATACAAGTAATCTGCATATATATGATAATGCTGGCTTTGCATATCCCCACACATCAATATCCAGATTACATTTTCCTCTTCTTGGTATCTTCCGTAGTATCTGTTTTGCCATTAACTATTGGCGGGCTGGGTATAAGAGAAGTGGTATTCCTGGAAGGCTCTTTATACTTTGGATTAGTGCAGGAAACCTCAGTGATCATCAGCATTCTCTTTTACCTCATCACATTATTTATATCTGCCTGGGGAGTCTATTATGTTTTCAAAAGCCCTTTAAATGAAAAAGGGCCCAGTGATGAGCCCTTAATCTCTTGAACTTGTGTTTTTCATAATCTTGAATCAGGCCTTTAACAGGAACTGGTATCGTAAAACGGGGGAATTCCGATTATGTGTAGCAAACACAATGCCATACATATGATTTTCAATTGATTCAGGTTAATAATTTCTTAGTCAAAAAGAAACCCCGGCAAAATGCCGGGGTTCATTACGTGGTATATTACATCCCAAAGAAATTAGGCACTTACTTTCCCTTTCACTTTCGCTATTACTTCTTCAGCGATATTATTTGGGGCTGGTGAATAGTGAGAGAACTCCATCGTAGAGGATGCACGGCCTGATGACAGTGAACGAAGTTGAGTTACATACCCAAACATTTCACTCAATGGCACCTTTGCCTTGATCACTTCAGCACCGGCACGGTTATCCATACCTTCAAGAATTGCACGACGACGGTTCAGATCCCCTGTAACATCGCCCATATACTGAGCAGGAGTTATCACTTCTACCTTCATGATCGGTTCAAGTAATACAGGCTTTGCTTTTCTTGCTGCTTCACGGAAACCTTGTTTGGCACAAAGTTCGAAAGACATGGAATCAGAGTCAACAGCGTGGAAGCTACCGTCAAATACACGGATCTTCATATTATCAACCGGATAGTTGGCCAATACACCTGTAGTCATTGATTGCTCAAACCCTTTCTGGATAGCTGGAACAAATTCACGGGGAATTGAACCTCCGAATAAGTCATTGACAAACTGGTAGTGCTTATCGGGATTTTCTGCTTTCCATTCTGCATCTACTGGTCCAAGGCTGAATTGAATATCAGCGAATTTACCACGACCACCCGTTTGCTTTTTCAGGGTCTCACGGTGTTCAACAGTAGCATTGAATGCTTCCTTGTAAGCCACCTGTGGTGCACCCTGGTTTACTTCTACTTTGAACTCACGACGCATACGATCAATAATGATCTCAAGGTGCAACTCTCCCATTCCACGAAGGATGGTTTGACCAGTATCCTCATCTGTATTTACACGAAGTGTAGGATCTTCTTCTACCAGCTTGGCGATAGCCATACCCATTTTATCAACGTCAGCCTGAGTTTTAGGTTCTACCGCTACAGCAATTACCGGTTCTGGAATAAACATATTCTCCAAAGTGATAGGATGGTTCTCATCACATAAAGTATCACCAGTTTTAATTTCCTTAAACCCAACTGCCGCACCAATATCACCAGCTTCGATGAAATCAATAGGGTTTTGCTTATTAGCAAACATCTTCATGATACGGCTGATCCTTTCTTTCTTACCGCTTCTTACGTTCAACACATAAGAACCAGCATCCAGGTGGCCAGAATAGCACCGGAAGAATGCCAGCCGACCCACAAACGGATCAGTCATTATCTTAAAGGCCAATGCAGCGAAAGGTTCTTTAGGATCTGCTTTACGGGTGATCTGCTCACCTGAATCAGGATCTGTACCTACTGTATCAGGAATATCAACCGGTGAAGGCAGGTAACGGCAAACGGCATCCAGTGCTGTCTGCACACCTTTGTTCTTAAAAGAAGAACCGCACATCATCGGAACGATGCTCAGGTCAACTGTTGCCTTACGGATCGCTTCATGCATTTCATCTTCGGTGATGCTATTAGGATCATCAAAGAATTTTTCCATCAACTTGTCATCATATTCTGCTACGGCTTCCACCAGATTAGCTCTCCATTCTTTTGCTTCCTCCAGCATATCAGCAGGAACTTCGATCTCATCGAAAGTCATGCCTTCTGTTTCCATATGCCAGATGATACCTTTCATTTTGATCAGGTCCACCACACCTTTAAAATCATCTTCAGCGCCAATCGGTAATTGGAGAGGTACAGCTTTTGAACCCAGCATTTCTTTCACCTGCTTAACCACCATCAGGAAGTCAGCACCGGCACGGTCCATTTTATTTACAAATCCAATACGGGGAACACCGTAACGATTAGCCTGGCGCCACACTGTTTCAGATTGTGGCTCCACACCATCCACTGCAGAAAATAAAGCAATCAAACCATCCAGTACTCTCATTGAACGTTCTACTTCTACAGTAAAGTCAACGTGGCCCGGAGTGTCGATGATATTAAAAGAATACTTTTTGGTTTCAGGAGTTGCCTTCCCCAAAACAGTTGGAAAATTCCACTGACAGCTAACAGCTGCAGAAGTAATGGTAATACCTCTTTCTTTTTCCTGCTCCATCCAGTCAGTAGTGGCGGCGCCATCATGCACTTCACCAATACGATGGATCATACCTGTATAACGGAGGATACGCTCCGTAGTGGTGGTCTTTCCGGCATCAATGTGAGCCGCAATACCAAAGTTTCTTTGAAATTTTAAATCTGCCATGACTGCTTTATTTTCAGTTATTTATATACAATTATAAAACCAAACGGTTTTGGAGGCGCAAAGGTAGGGGAAAAAGCCGGAAAATAAAGGCCCCCGTGATTCTTAATCTGCCCTGTGGATAAATTGAAACCTACAGCTTAATATCCCAGCTTTAGCACTTACTTACAAAGGATCAAAATCCTTTTACCTTTATTTCAACGTAAATGGAGTCTATATGGAAAGAACAATCTACAACCCGATACAAAAAGACCAGGTAACATTCCTGAAGACTTATGCAGATACTAATGGAGAGTGTACTCTTGTAGAGGTGCACTTAGCCCACGGTGGTGGTGTTGGTTTGCATTACCACAAGACATATTCAGAAATGTTTAGCTGCCTGGAAGGAGAAGTACAGGTAAAACTTGGAAAGGTTTTACACTCACTAAAGGCTGGTCAATCAGCAACGGCTGAGCCAAAAGTCAACCACCTTTTCTGTAACAGAAGCGGCAGGTCATGTAAATTCCTGGTAGAACTGAGACCTGCCAGCCGTGGCTTTGAACAATCTTTACAAATTGGGTATGGATTGGCTAACGACGGGCTTACCAAACCAAATGGCTTTCCAAAAGATAAATTAGCTCTTGCCTGGCTCTTTGAAATAAGTGAAAGCAATCTGCCCGGATGGATGAGTATTTTTGAATTTATTTTAAGGAAGCAAGCTCTTAAAGCAAGGAAAAAAGGAATTGACAAACAACTTACAGAAAAGTATGTAAAATTTTAGATCGTATATACAGACATAAAAAGTCCCCTCATAAAAGGGGACTTTTTATTAATAAGCAATTGGTTTATTTATAATAACTCAATGTCAATTCTGAACGACGGTTTTGCTGACGCCCAGCGGCTGTTTTATTATCAGCAATTGGCTTGGTTTCCCCATAACCGGTTGCAGTAATGCGGCTCTCTTCTACTCCTTTACTTACAAGGTATGTTTTAACAGCGTTTGCACGGTTATCACTTAATACCTGATTTTTTTCATCTGAACCAACATTATCAGTATGCCCATCGATATTCAGGCTCATACCCGGATTATCTTTCATGATCTGTGCCACTTCATTCAGGCCCTTAAAAGACTTGCTTTGTAATTTAGCGCTTCCGGTAACAAAGAGAATATTCTTTGCAGCCATGTTAACCTTTTGTTTTACTTCTTCAGAAATAACAGGACAACCAAAGTTTTCTTTTGGACCAGGTATTGTAACGCATTTATCTTCTTCATCATTTACCCCATCACCATCCGTATCGGGAACAGGGCAACCCTGGTAACGGGCAACACCTGCAACAGTAGGACACTTATCTTCTTCATCATTGATACCATCTTTATCAGTATCAGGAATCGGACATCCCTGGTAACGGGCAAGACCCGGAACGGTCGGACATTTATCTTCTTCATCATTGATACCGTCCTTATCAGTATCAGGAATCGGACATCCATCATATTTAGCTAACCCGGGTACAGTCGGGCATTTGTCTAAGCTATCAATAATACCATCTTTATCAGTATCAGCCGGTGGCTTTGGAGGTTCAATAACTACAGGCTCTTTCTTCTTGCCTAAACGTCCGGCAATACCGATACTATGTTGTAAATGATAGTTCGCTGTTTCATTGGTAATTGGCACTCTGTAAGTAGATGTTACGAAAAGATGTGCTTCATCAAGGAAGTTAACTTTCAGGCCAAGACCTACAGGCATGAAAGCACCATAGTACGAACGATATTTATGAGCCCCAACTCCTGCTATGATATAAGGTTGTACCCAATATTTTTCAGTAGTCATTTTGAGATTTACAGTGGCATTAGCTTCAAGAAGCAAATTATTATCAGCAAACGACTTATTAGGCATTGGGTAGCGCAAAAAGGTAGCTCCCAAAGAAGCAGCGATATCGATATGTTTTCTGATGCCCTTGAAATAGGTAACAGCTAGCCCGGGAGACATCTCTTTAATTTTTGCCATTTTCTTATCACTCAGAACCTGGCTTAATGAAGTAGTACGTATCCTTTCTGGTGAAATAAAATCATTCAGGAAAAAACTGACACCCAAAGCCTTAGGCCTGATTTCATCATCCTGTGCAATGGCGGCAGGTACGAGCAGGTACAGCGCAATTAAAGCAGATAATATCTTCTTCATAAAGAGATAGTTTGGTTTTAATCTGAGCAAAAATAACAGGTAAGTTCAATATCCTAAAATAAATTATTTACTTAATATTCACGGCTTTGGAAGATCTTTTTTAAAAAAAAACCGATTTCATTTCAAGTTGTCTCTGGTAAAGGGCTGATTTGTATCATTTATCTGCAAAAAACTTCTCTCTGAGCATTTTATCCTCTCCATAAACATCATCATGAAAGATGATTTTGCCATCATGGCCCTCGCAAGTAATATAACGGATAAATACAGTCACTTTATTCCTTATCGGAATAGATCTTTTTTGTTTGTTTCTTAGCCATGTTTTTACCGAGTCAATTTTAGTATACCCCCCATTAGCATTGAGGCTGTCATTTCCTAAAATATAAAAGGCCAGTTTTTCCCATTCCTGCACCCGTACACAACCGTGACTCAAAGAACGCATAGCATTGGAAAACAAGTATCGCTGATTAGTATCATGCAGATAAACAGAATATTTATTGTCGAAAACGAATTTCATAATACCCAACGCATTAGCATCACCGCTTCCCTGAACTACCCTGTATGGAATGCTCTTGGTATACTTTGACCAATCCACTGAATATGGATCAACCTCATTCCCATCCTTATCAACAAGACTGAATCCTTTACGGGCCAGGTAACCCGGATTTTTCTTTACCGCCGGTAATATTTCCTTTGTTACAATACTGGGTGGAGGCACCCACTGCGGATAGGTTATCAATGATGAAATAAGACTTGTAAGTACAGGAGTTCTGGTTTTGGGTTTGCCACATATGACTTTCGACGATAATTTAACCTCGCCATTATCCACTACTTCAAGAAAGTTTGCCGAAGCATTAACCCATATATATTTTGATGGCATTTTCTCAGGAAGCTTTTTATACTTATCCATACTTATCGCAATACGGATAAATTTTTCTCTATCGCTTACATTCAGCATTCTGACAGTTCCCTCTCCTGCTCTTCCATCTACAGTTATTCCTTTTTTCTTTTGAAATAACTTAACCGCATCTGCCAGCTGAGCAGAATCTGCACCAATACTGTCGAATGAAATAAAACCTCCCTCATATAATCTTTTTTGCAGGAGCCTGTTGAATTTTTGCTGATCTTTCTCAGGATACGGCACCCTGGTAAATTCCCGGTAATCAGCACTGGCAAGAAAAGATCTGATACCTGCTTTTATTGAATGATAACCCCTTTGTGCAGGCTCCAGCGATTGTATCAACTTTGTCAATCCTGATTGCAGCAAGAAGTCATATCGTTTCAGATAATATTCATCCGTTAGCAATGTATCCTTTCTCAGCGTGATACTGTCGTTTGGAAGTCGCCCCAACTTAACATCCTTTAAAATTTGCATAAAAGCATCCGTAAGCATGATATCTGCCTTTGCCCACAAGGCAGCATCTTTTCTGTCATTCCTTGCAAGACTATCTGCATCAAACTTCTCTCTTATTTTTTTAATTGACAAATGATGATAGTCACTGGGGAATAAACCGAATAATTGTGACTCATCAATAAACTTAATCAATGAATCACCTTCCGGCAGCCATTCTCCTTTACTACACCAGATAGGGGTAAAAGCGTTTTTTTCGTAGAGTAGTTTTGCAAGTTTCACTTGCCTTATTGTTACTAACGAATCCCCAATCTTACCATCAGCATTCAATACTGCCGCCAATGTACTTCTGATAAGTTCTGTTGTTTTTTGCTGTAACTCCAAAGGCGAATCCCCAATGGTATCTTTATTAGCCTTGTTACCATTACAGGATAAAAAGGCTATGCAGAAATAGAAAAAAACAACAAACGGGTACAAAGGTCTTGTGGTCATAAATGGTGGTTACTGGCAGAATTTATTGGCTTAGTGCTAATTTACCAGCACAGAACGATGGCATACATTACAAAATAAGAAATCGTTTCAACATTATTGGTACTGTCAGTTGATTTTTTTACTAATTCGGCAGAAACCAGAATCTTAAAGGGAAACTAATCAAGCTAATAAATCAGGAAAAATACGAAACCTCACAATAATTATCATTTACTAACGACAGGAAAGATCAGAGAATTGAAACATCAATTACTGCATCTGCATTTATTGGCCCATACACATGGGGGAAAGTATCCTGTGCAGAGGGCGACCAGTCAAAAACATATTTGCTGGTGAGTTTATCGGTATCAATCACCAGTTTCACCAGATCAGTTCTGCCTGCGAAATATCTTTCGAGTACGCCAGCTACCTGCTGCTCCTGTGAGCAATGTATAAAGCCTTCCGCCTTCAATGACGGATGCTCATAATATCCTCGGTGTTTGGCTGCATTCCACTCCCCTGCTGTGGTAACATGATAGATAATTGGCATAATCGTTTGTATAGTTTCAGGTTAAAGTATAACCCTCTTGATATGTTGTTCCAATAAAAGAAAATCTGCCACTACAATCGCTGTCACGGCTTCTACTATCACCGGTGCCCTCAATGCCACACATAAATCATGGCGGCCTTTGATTGAAAAATCTTCTGTTTTACCAGTTTCCCAGTTCAGGCTGTTTTGCTCTTTTGGAGTAGAAGAAGTAGGTTTAACAGCTAACCGAAAAACGAGTTCATTGCCATTACTGATACCTCCTACAATACCTCCTGCATGATTGGTCCTTGTCCTGCCATCTGTATTTTCAATAGCATCATTATGTTCACTGCCGAACATTTTAGCTGCCGCAAAGCCGGTTCCGAATTCAATACCCCGCACAGCAGGAATTGCAAATATCATATGAGCCAGGGATGATTCAAGCGAATCAAAATAAGGCTCACCCAATCCAACAGGCAGACCATTTACTTTACACTCAACAATACCACCTACAGAATCTTTTGCATCAATGGCTTTTTGCAGGCCATTTTCCAGATCTTTTTCGCCTCCTATTTCTGTTACCCGGGCATGAATGCTGATACCAGTCATTAACTTTTTAGCAATAGCTCCTGCTGCAACAATTCCGGTGGTAAGCCTGGCACTGAAATGCCCACCACCCCGGTAATCTTCATTACCTCCAAATTTCTGGTGTGCCACCCAGTCTGCATGACCGGGACGGGGAATGCTTCTTTGCTTTGCGTAATCATCACTGCGGGTATTTTTGTTTTCAAAAAGTACAGTGATGGGGAAACCGGTTGTTTTTCCATTAAAGATTCCACTTTTAAAAATCGGAAAATCTTCCTCCTGCCTTGGCGTGGTCCCTTTTTGTTTGCCCCCTTTTCTTCTTTCAAGATCAGGCAACAAATCTTCCGGCGATAAAGCTAACCCTGCCGGGCATCCATCAATAGTTATCCCAACACACTCCCCATGCGATTCGCCAAAAATAGAAATGCGGAATATGCGGCCAAATGAATTCAATGTTTATAAGTTGAAGTGTTGATAAGGTAAAGATACATCAGCACCAAGCTTTTTCAAATCATTATAAAAATCAGGGTACGACTTCTTAACTGCCTGCGCCTCTTCAATAATCATTTCACTATCTGCTTTTAATCCGGCTACGGCACAGGCCATGGCAATACGATGATCATGATGCGAATGAACATCAGCGCCTTTTACAATTTCCCCACCATGTATAACCATATTATCATCCTGCAAATCTATTGTCACTCCCATTTTGTCAAATTCATCCTGCAACGTTATTGCCCGGTTACTTTCTTTATATGTTAAACGGTTTACTCCTTTAATAGTTGTTTTACCATTGCAATAAGCAGCTAATGCAACTAACGGTGGAAATAAATCGGGGCAATCCGTAGCATCAAAATAAAATCCATTCATTTCTGCCGGATGCAGTTGTATTCCCTTTGCATCCATTGCAATGCCGGCATTGGCAGCCACCAAGGCATCAATGATTGCTTTATCAGCTTGTGTTGATGTCAAATCTAATCCTCTTACTGTTATGGGACCAGCTATGGCTCCGGCTACAAGCAGGAATGCACCACCGCTCCAGTCGCTTTCGACGGTGTAGTTAATTGGTTGACTAGTTGGCTGGTTTATTGGGTATTCATTATGAAAAATAAATTCTTCATAGTTTTTATTCTCCGGTACTTTTAATCCAAATTGTTTCATTATATCCAAAGTCAAATCTATATATGGCTTACTCTTAAGATTCCGAACTTTTATAGATACAACTGTACTATGAGAGTCCAAAGTCCCTCTTGCGGAGGGATTTTGTGAAGTTCCATAAGCCATCAACAGACCAGTAAGAAACTGTGAACTTAACGATCCATCAATTTCAATATTTGCAGGTAGTAACGGCCCCTGTACTACCATCGGTAATTTTCCTGCATTACTTTTCACTTTCACTCCTAACTGTGGTAATATCTCATCAAAAAAACCCATCGGTCTCATAACAAGACTACCTGACCCGTTTATAGTGATTTCCTTATCGCTTAAAGCAACTAACGGCGTAAACATTCTAATACTCAATCCTGACTCCCCGCAATTAATTTCTTTCTCCATGTGATGAATCCCGTGGCTAATCACTTTTAACGCTTCATTTATATGTTCGACTTCAGCGCCCAATGCTTTTATGATTCCAACAGCAGCTTTATCATCATTGCTGTGACCGGGATTATGAATGATTGTTTCTCCTTTTCTCAATAACGCTGCCGCACAAGCTCTTTGCATCGAACTTTTCGAGGCTGGCGCCTGGATTATACCTGATAATTTAGACGGATGTATTGTTACTTTCACTTTATAAACCTTGTACAATTCTTTCTAACTGCTTTAATGAAATACTTTTCACCACCCCTTTCCCAATCCTTTCGAGCAGGACATAATTCATTTCCTTTCTTTCCCTTTTCTTATCCATTTTAAGCACATTAAATACTTTTTGCTTGTCGAATGATGCATAGGTCGGTAAATTATATTTCTCGAGCACACTTGTCACTCTTTCTGTTTGCTTAAATCCTGCCAGTTGCTCCGAAATATGACAGGCATAGGTCATACCAATAGAAATAGCCTGACCATGCAGTAATTCATATTGTGTTTCCAGTGCATGCCCCAGTGTGTGGCCAAAATTTAACAACCTCCTCTCTCCTTTCTCAAATTCATCTTTCTGTACGACCCTGGTTTTTATTAAAGCGTTTCCCTGGATTAATTCGCAAATTGATTTTTGCCTGCCCCGGTATGTCTTTAATGAATTTATTTCCAACTCTGCAAACATTGCCGCATCTTTTATACAGGCATGTTTAATTATTTCTGCAAACCCATTTTCCCATTCCTGCTGCGGCAGTGAGTTTAGGAAAACCATGTCATGTAAAATGAAAGAAGGCTGACGGATAACTCCCACCATATTTTTATACATTCCCACATCAATACCATTCTTACCACCAATGGAAGCATCTGCCAATGCTAAAATTGAAGTAGGTATAAATCCAAACCGTAAGCCCCTCATATAAACAGCTGCCACATAGCCTGTAATATCCGTAATTACTCCACCACCCACTCCCACTAAAGTTGTCTTGCGGTCAGCTTCCATTTCAATCAGCTTTTCAATTACTGCATCCACGGTTGCCTGCACTTTAAATTCCTCGCCGGGTTTTAATATAATTGTATTCCAGCCTCTGAAACGTTTTGCATGTGCTTTGTAAACATTTTCATCTGTGATGAGTATCGTTGCTTTTGGGTCAGCTATCTTTTTCAGATGGCTGATACCATAAGCAAAATAAAAGTCGGTGGATGAATTGGAAAATCTATAATTGATATGCTTCATTATATGCCGAATATATTTACTAAAGTACAAGAGGCGAACTGCCTGCTGGCAGGTTCATTATCAACCTAGCTATCCAGCACTTTTTTCTGATGATTAATACTCTCCATATGCACAGCATCCAAATACTTGGTGATAAATTCTTTACTTAATCCTATTTTTTCACCCTTTGCGCTGGCCCTTTCAATAATTTCATTCCAACGGCCTGTCTGCAAAATGGTAATATTATTATCTTTTTTATATTGGCCGATCTGTTCAGCGATCTTCATCCGTTGCCCCAGTATCTGCATCAGTTCATCATCCAGGTGATTGATCTTCTGGCGCAGTGTTTCCAATGCAGCATGATATTCCTCGGAGTTAATATCTTCTTTTCTCCAGATGATACTGTTCAGCATCTCGGCCAAGCGTTCAGGTGTCACTTGTTGTTTAGCATCACTCCATGCATTATCAGGGTCGATATGACTTTCAATCATCAACCCATCATAGTCAAGGTCGATTGCTTTTTGCATTACTTCCAGTAAAATATCACGACGGCCACAAATATGTGAAGGGTCATTGATCAGTGGCATCCCCGGGTGCTTCAATTTCATATCAATAGCCAGGTGCCACATAGGTGCATTGCGATACTCAGAATTTCCATACGAACTAAAACCACGGTGTATCAAGCCAATTTGTTTTACTCCCGCCCTTGCCACTCTTTCTACCGCACCACTCCATAATTCAATATCAGGATTGATCGGATTTTTAATCAATACCGGCATATCCACACCACGCAGTGCATCAGCCACTTCCTGCACACTGAAAGGGTTTACCGTTGTTCTTGCACCAATCCATAATACATCCACATCAAATGTTAAAGCATCCTGTACCTGTTTACCAGTTGCCACTTCAACTGTTGTTGGCAAACCTGTGAGTTTCTTAGCCTGTTGCAGCCAGGGCAAACCTTTTGTACCCACTCCTTCAAACATACCGGGCTTGGTTCTCGGTTTCCAGATGCCTGCCCGCAGCATATCTATTTTTCCTGTTGCTGCAAGACGTTGTGCCGTAGCCAATACCTGTTCCTCAGTTTCTGCACTGCATGGCCCGCTGATGATCAGCGGCCGTTTATGCCAGGCTCCCTGTACGGTTTCGTTTACTGACTGTTCTGTTGTTTGCATTTGTACAAATTTAATTTATTTAATTATCCTCCTTATTTTATTCGCCTCTTCAATTAACCGCATTAAATATTCATTATCCTCTTTTTCAAGACTCTCCTTAAATCTTGACAGCTGCGCAATATGTTCTTTCAAAACATCCAGCACATTCTCCTTATTCTGCATAAAGATCGGCACCCACATAGCCGGGTTACTCTTCGCCAATCGGACGGTGCTTTCGAAACCGGCAGAAGCCAGTTCAAAAATGGCCTGCTCTTCTTTTTCTTTTTCCAGCACTGTATTTGCCAATGCAAAAGAAGTGATATGTGAGATATGACTCACATAAGCCGCATGCAGATCATGAGCCTTTGCTTCCATTTCCAGCAGGTGCATACCAATTTTTTTATACATATGCTTTACCCATTCCAGTGCATCGGCATCGCTTTCCTCAGCATTACAAATAATGACAGCTTTATTTTCATAGGCGCCACGCACTGCCGCCTGCGGACCGCTGTACTCGGTTCCCCACATCGGATGCGTGGCTACATATCTCCCCCTTTTGGGATGATTTTTTATTGCTTCAATCAATTGTGACTTAGTGGAACCAAGATCCAGCACAACCTGGTTATCAATTTTATTCAGAATCCTGGGCAATAATGATACCATCGTATCAACAGGTACTGCCAGCACAATCACATCCGCCTGCTGAATAGCTTCATCCAACGAAAGTGTCTCATCCACCAATTCCAGTTCCAATGCTTTCTTTGCATGCTCTTTACTGGCATCCACACCGATTAGTTTTGATGATAATTTCTTTTCATGCAACTGTATGGCCAATGAACCTCCTATCAGACCGACACCAATTATTGCAATTTTTTTCCTTTTCATTTTATATAATGCTTTTTATCCGCTGAATAGCTTCCTCAATTTTCTCTTCTGTACTGCATAAACTTATCCTTACACATTGTTTACCGGCACTGCCGAATATCTCCCCCGGTGTTATAAATACTCCTGCATTATACAGGACCTCATCACTCAATGTATATCCATCGCTATGTGCTGAGGGTATGGCTGACCATACAAACATTCCGGCCTGCTCTTTTGAAAATTTACACTTGAGCAAAGTCAGCAATTCAAAAACTTTTTCCCTTCTTTCCCTGTAAACAGTATTCACTGTATCATGCCATTCTTTCCCAAGTGTCAATGCTTTTACAGCAGCCAGCTGTACCGGCAAAAACATGCCACTGTCCATATTACTTTTAAAACGAAGCACTTCTTCAACTCTTTCTTTTGCCCCGCAAAGCATGCCTACTCTCCACCCGGCCATATTATGACTTTTGCTTAATGAGTTCAGTTCAATCACACAGTCTTTTGCGGTTTCAATACTTAACAGACTCATGGGAGCATCATTCAGAATAAAAGAATATGGATTATCATGAATGATCAGGATCTTATGCTTTTTTCCAAATACCACTATTTTTTCAAATAATTCTTTTGACGGTAACTTCCCTGTTGGCATATGGGGATAATTAACAAACATTAATTTCACCTTCTTCAAACTTTTCTTTTCCAGTTTTTCAAAATCTGGTTCATAATTATTCTTTCCCCGCAGTTTGTACTCCACACATTTACCAGCAGCCAGTTTTACTGCACTGGTATAAGTGGGATAGCCGGGGTTGGGCACCAGTACTTCATCTCCTTTATCCAGGTATGTCATACAGATGTGCATGATGCCTTCTTTACTGCCAATCAGCGGCAACACTTCAGTATCAGGATTAAGATCAACGTTATACCATGTCTTATACCAGTCGCTCATGGCTTTTCTCAATACCGATGAACCTTTGTATGACTGATATGCATGGACATTTGGCTTTGCAGCCTCTTCCTGCAATGCCCGTACTACTTCCGGATGAGGCGGCAGATCAGGGCTACCTATCCCAAGGTTAATAATATTCTTCCCTGACTTATTCAACTCATCTATCTCTCTCAGTTTTTGAGAAAAATAATATTCACCAATACCTTCCAGTCGTTTACTTGTTTTTATTTCCATAATCCTCTTTTATAAATACCATACACTTTTACCGATTCAGTAAGTGGCTCCAGAGTTTTCATCACTTCGTTGAATTGTTCAGTACTATCAAATTCCATATCTGCATGAAAAGCATACTTGAAATCTGAGCCAGGGATGGGAAAACTCTGCAACTTGCTGAGGTTGATTCCCCCTTCAGAAATTTTTGTCAGCACTTTGGCTAAACTTCCCCTCGAATGATCTGTATGAAAAGTAACAGAAGCCTTATTTGCATTTTCAATTACCGTTGCATCTTCTTCCCTGTCTAGCATCAGGAACCGGGTATAATTATTTTTCAACGTATGGATATTAGAAACAATTACATTCAGCTCATACAATTCAGCTGCCAATTTACTTGCGATAGCTGCAATATGCCTGCTTTTATGCTGGCGGATATGTTTTGCACTAAGTGCAGTATCCTCTGTTTCCACCAGCTTCCATTTGTAGTTATCAAGAAAATCATAGCATTGTTGCAAGGCCATGGTATGAGAATGAACTTCTTTTATATCTTCTAATTTTACCCCCCGGTTAACCAGCAGGTGCTGACGTATCTGTAAATAAATTTCTCCAATGATTTTCAGGTTGCTTTTCTGCAGCAGGTTGTAATTTGGCAGTATGCTTCCGGCAATAGAATTCTCAATAGCCATTACCCCTCCGTTACTTTCCTTTTTATTCGAAGCAATTTTTATTACATCACGAAAAGTGGCACATGGAATTACTTCCACATTCTTCCCATGAAATAATTGTGCAGCCACCTGGTGAAAACTGCCTTCATAACCTTGTATTGAAACTTTGGTACTCATAGTTAAACAAGAATCCCGGCCGTTTGGCCGGGATTCTTTATGTTGTTGTTTTTTAGTTGTTCTGATTTATTTCAACAAAAGCATTCCCGGCTTCATTTTAAAAAAGAAGTAATAAACATAGAAACCAAAATATGTCTTTGTTGTTTTCATCTGTAAACAAATATAGCTTTCTTGTTCAGTTTAGCAAATTTTAAAAAGATTATTTCTTTCTGCCACCACCTGACTCAGCATCATTCATCCGGATCTTGCGTCCACGGTAGTTCTTACCATCAATCGCTTTTATCATCTTCTTGCCGGCCGATGGCTCTATTTCAATCCAACTGGTCATTTCCTTCATATCTATTTTACCAAGTACTTCTTTCTTCAGATCACTCATATCCAGTATAAACTGTAAAAAACTGGCTTTATAGAAACCATCCTTTGTTCCCAGGTTTACAAACAGTCGTTGGTAATTTCCTGCACCACTGAAACTTCTTCCCTTGGTATCTCTATCCCTTGATCCGCTTCTGTCGCCCCTGGCATCCTGCCTGTCGCCTCTTCTGTCGCCCCTTCTGTCATCCGTTCTCATGTTAAGATCAGCCGCATTCTCATAATATTTCAGGAACCTGTCAAATTCAAGGGCTGCCACTCTTTGCAATATTTCTTCTTTCTCCACAGAAGCAAACTTCTCCCTTAGTATTGGTAAGTAAGCTTCATATTCACCATGGCTAATATCTGCCTGCAACATTTTATCTATGAAATGGAAGAACTGTTTACGGCAAACATCCTTTCCGCTTGGTATATCCATTTTATGAACCCTGGTATTTACCAATCTTTCAATCTGGCGCAAACGGTATGTTTCCTTTGGTGTTACTATCGAAACAGAAACACCACTGTTTCCTGCCCGGCCCGTACGTCCGCTTCTGTGTGTGTACACTTCCACATCATCCGGTAATTCATAATTGATAACATGAGTAATTCCTGCTACATCAATACCACGGGCAGCTACATCTGTTGCTACGAGAAGCTTTACACTTCTGTCCCGGAAAAGACCCATTACCTTATCTCTTTGCTGCTGGGTAAGGTCACCATGGATAGCATCAATATCATACCCTTCCCGGGTAAGTTTCTCGGCTATTTCCTGCGTATCAGCTTTTGTGCGGGCAAATACAATCCCATATATACCCGGGTTAAAATCAATGATCCTTTTTAAAACCTCGTACCTGTTATGATGCTGTGTGGCATAGTACTGGTGATCAATATTTACATTACCTGAATTTACTTTTCCAACGGTGATCTCAAATGGCTGATCCATGTATCTTTTGCTCACCTGCCTTATCTCTGCCGGCATCGTGGCGCTAAACAACCAGATGCTTTGGCGATTGGGAGTGTTTTTCAGAATGAACTCAATATCCTCCTTGAAGCCCATATTCAGCATTTCATCGGCTTCATCCAATACTACATAATGAATTTTATCAAGATTAATAGCCTTTCTCTCTATCAGGTCGATCAGCCGGCCGGGAGTGGCTACTACGATATGTGTACCCCTTTTCAGATCCCGGATCTGCATTGTAATGGAAGTACCGCCATAAACAGCGGTAACAGCAATATTATTTTTCTTGCTCTTGAATTTTTCCAGGTCACTTGTTATCTGAAGACATAATTCTCTTGTAGGACAAACGATCAATGCCTGTGGGAAACGGTCCTCCTTATTTATAAGTTGCAAAAGAGGCAATCCAAATGCAGCTGTCTTACCAGTTCCGGTTTGTGCCAAACCGATAAAATCTTTTGTCCCTTGCAGCAAAACCGGAATTGCTTTTTCCTGGATAGGTGTGGGCTGGGTAAAACCTAATGCCTTTACTGAATGTAATAAGCCTTCTTCAATACCCAAGGCTTCAAATGTGTTCACGAAATAAATTTTTTATGGTTGATAAGAATCGGCAAAGGTAGCCTTAAATAAGGGGACAGAAGAATGTATTTTGACTGATAAACTTCCTGCAACTGTAGCAAAATAAAAAGCCGCACACAGGTGCGGCCCTTATCGATTTGCTTGCCAATTGAAATTACTTCTTTATAGAATCAACAGCAGCTTTAACTGTAGAATCAACAACAGCTTTAACTGTAGAATCAACAGCAGGTGTAACTACAGCTGGAGTATCAACAGCAGGTGTAGTAGCTGAATCACCAGCAGGCTTATTTTCACCTTCGTTGTTACAAGCTACCATTGTAGCAGCAATAAATGCAATTGCAAAAAACTTCTTCATTTTAGAGATTTTTTTGGGGTTGTTTGAAATATTTCGCTGTTTATACCCAAATTGGAAAAAGGTAACCCTGCATTTAAATTTTTTTTTCAGATGGCCTAGGGTTACTATTTTTAAAATATTGTATTAAATAACGGAATGTGAAACCAGAGAATAACGAAAAGGCACTCTTGCAAGGATTAGCTATTAACGACAAAAAGGCCGTTGAGACAATTTACAGGGAGAATTACAATATGATTCAGGCCCTGATAATCAACAACAACGGCTCAGCAGATGATGCAAAGGACATATTTCAGGAAGCTATGATCGTGTTGTACGAAAAAGTAAGATCCGGAACCTTTGAACTGAACTGCCTGATTAAAACTTATATTTATTCGGTAAGTAAAAGACTGTGGCTCAAAAGATTACAACAACTGAACCGGTATTCACCTCCTATTGAAGACCCCGAAGCATCTGTACAGGTGGATGATGAGATAGAAGAACATGAGAAAAGAGATGCTGAGTTTGAAATGATGAACAAAGCCATCAGCAGCCTGGGAGAACCCTGTAAAAGCCTTTTGGAGGCCTATTACCTTCAAAAGCAGAATATGCAGGTTATTGCGGCCAATTTTGGATATACCAATGCGGACAATGCAAAAAACCAGAAGTACAAATGCCTGATGCGATTGAAAAAGATATTTTTTTCTCACTATAAAAATGGAAACGGAGATGAGTGATATTAAAGTTTTAGAGGCGGTGGAACGCTATATCCGGGGTGAAATGAATCCTGACGAACGATTACATTTTGAAAACCTGAGGAAGACAAATTCTGAGATCGACCAGTTAGTGGTTGAGCATACACTCTTTTTACAACAAATGAACCGGTTTGGAGAATGGAAGAAATTCCGCTCTACCCTGCATGATCTACACACTGATCTTGCAGAACAGGGAAAGATCAATTCTGCTAAACTTACAGGAAAAGCTAAGGTTGTTTACCTCTGGAAAAGATATAAGAGAGTGGCCGCCATTGCTGCGTCTATAGCAGGTATTACTACTTTAACAATCAGTGCCCTTGTCTGGTCCATCACTCCGCAAACACCTGCAGGTGAAATTGACCTGTTAAAAGGTAAGATCAACGTTATTGAGAATAAAACAAAAGAGCAGGATAAAGAAATAAGCAGGGTTAAAAACAAAATCAATACTGCTGACAATACAATTGTTTACACTACTGGTGGTACAGGCTTTATCATAGATGCTAAAGGCTATCTAGTTACTAATGCCCATGTAGTGGAGGGTGCCAGGAACATTGCTGTTCAGAATAGCAATGGTGAGTTTTTGGCTAAAGTGGTTTTTATTGATGTACAAAAAGATATCGCTATCCTTAAAATAGAAGACGAAAACTTCAAACCCTATACTTCAGTACCTTATGCTATCAGCAAATCAGCAGGAAAATTAGCTGAACCCATTTTCACACTGGGCTATCCCCGCAATGAGATTGTATATGGCCAGGGTTATTTAAGTGCTAAAACAGGTTATAATGGCGATACCCTGAGTTGCCAGTTAGAATTGGCGGCAAACAGGGGAAACAGTGGCAGCCCTATATTAAATAGAAAAGGTGAAGTGATTGGTATTCTGAACGGACGCCAGAGAAATACAGAAGGCTTTGCCTTTGCAATACAAGGCAAGTATATTTATAAAGTACTGGATGATTTGAAAAAAGACACCAGTTACCAAAAGGTTAAGATCACATCCAAATCTTCTATTGCAGGTCTTGATTTTCAGCAGCAGGTAGAAAAAGTGGAAGATTACATTTTTATGGTAAAAGTGAACTAATCGAATTAACCCCCTATAGAAAAAACTGCCTCGTACAAATACGGGGCTTTTTTTATTTCAGAACAATCTTATTACCAGAGACTGCGAGGATATTCACCCTGCTCAATAAGATCATTAAGGCTTTTTTCTACGAATGGCGCATCTTCTTTGTAAGTAACTCCAAACCACAACGAAATGGTGGGAATAATCTCTACTTTACCGCCTTCCTTTATAAACTGATCAGCTACAATAGGAATAAAGAATTCGGATTTCAGCTCTTTCCCATGCTTAGTCAGAAATTCTAAAAATAATTGTTGTGTGTAGGAGAAAAAGGAAGGAGCAAAACACCAGAAATTCATTGACACCCTGGTTGCTGTTGAAAGCTCTTTAGGTTCCAGCCCGTCATCACAAACTATTTTACCATCCTTTTTGGCAATATTGATCCGTTCAGTAATAGTAGCAAGATTTCCGTCTTCATCCAATCCGCAAACTCCCCTGTTAACTGTACCATGATCAGATAATGTGCTTAGCAGGTCGTAGCCAACAATAGCATAACAATTATCAGTGCATGAATTCTTCAGAAATTTTGCAGCATTTTCAAAAGCATTCCTTCCATAAAAATCATCCGCATTGATTACAGCAAATGGCTCTTTTACCACATGTTTTGCGCAAAGCACTGCATGAGCAGTACCCCAGGGTTTTGTTCGTCCTTCGGGTGCTTCAAAGCCCTCCGTGAAAGAACTCATCTCCTGAAAAACATATTCAGTTTTGATCTTTCCTTTCAGCTTTGGTTCAAATATGGATTTGAAATTGTCAGCAAATTCTTTACGGATGATAAAAACAACTTTACCAAAACCGGCACGGATGGCATCATAGATTGAATAATCCATAATTGTTTCTCCTGAAGGGCCGAAACCCTGCACTTGTTTCATGCTCCCATAACGGGAAGCCATGCCTGCAGCTAATATTACTAAAGTAGGCTTCATCTTTACATATCAATTTTGCAGGGCGAAATTAAACTAATTTCGTTACGCCGCTAAGAATCATGGAGAATATTAATTTGAATAATATAACAACAGAACGGTTATCTGTTCCTCTCTTCCATGAAAAGGATCTCAGAGTGTTTATACTCCGCCTTGATAAAATACACCCAATTATTTCGGGCAATAAGTGGTTTAAATTAAAATACCACCTTGTGGAAGCATTGAGCCTGGGAAAAAAAACACTCGTAACTTTTGGTGGTGCCTGGTCAAATCATATTCACGCCACTGCTGCTGCATGCAAGATCAACAAATTAGAGGCTATTGGCATTATCCGGGGTGAAAAAGCCGGTACTCTTTCCACAACACTTACTCAGGCAAAAGATCTTGGAATGAAATTAATCTTTCAGGACAGGGAAGAATATAGAAAAAAAAGAGTTCCCGATGAGATGAGTACAGGCGATTACTACCTTGTAAACGAAGGAGGATATGGAGAAAAGGGAGCCAGTGGTGCTGCAACTATTCTGCAATATTGCCAGGAACATGATTTCTCACATATATGCTGTGCGGTTGGTACAGGAACGATGTTAGCAGGATTAATCAATAGCAGTTCAATCTCCACAAGAACTGTTGGCATAAGTGTGATGAAAAACAATATGACCCTTCCTGCTGAAGTAAAAAAACTATTGATCAATCCGGCAAAAGAATTTGATATCATTCATGACTATCACTTTGGCGGCTATGCAAAAAAAACAACAGAGTTAATTGCTTTCATGAATGAATTTTATACTCATACCAGCATTCCTACAGATTTTGTATACACGGGTAAACTATGTTTTGCAATAAGTGACCTTGCCAGGAAAAATTACTTTCCGCCAGGAAGTAAAATCCTGCTGATACACAGCGGTGGTTTGCAGGGTAATCAATCTCTCGGAAAGGGAACGTTAATATTTTAGTTTTTCTGAAGAGCTCCCCTATCTTTGTTTCTGTAGCAAAAAGAATCCGGTTTCTTTTGCGTTCTATACAATATGAAAAAACTGACCCTATTCTTTCTGTCTTTTGTTTTCGCCTTCTTGGGTGTTACAGGTTATTCGCAGGATACGTTGCCAAAGTTCTCGCTTAAGAATGTAGGCAAGAACCGGATCGTTATCAGTTGGGTCAACAATTTTCAAAACATTCGCCAGATAAGTATTCAACGATCCTTTGACAGCCTGAAAGGTTACAAAACTATCCTGACCGTTACTGATCCTACTACTCCGCAAAACGGATATGTAGATGCAAAAGCCCCTAACGACCATATGTTTTACCGTTTATATATCATGCTTGAGGGAGGAATGTATCTTTTCAGTAATGCCAAAAAACCATTTATTGATTCTCTTTTTGCGCAGAAACCCGGGGTAATGCCTGTTGTTGATTCGCTACTAAAAATTGATTCCATCACCCGGGTGAATCCTGTTGTTATTCGCCTGGATAGTTTTCAAACAGGTGATTCCGCCACTATGCCCAATCCTGTGACCATAAAAAATAAACCACCCGCCTTTGTCCCCTCACTCTATGTCTATACGCATAAAGATGGCTATGTTAAGATCAGTTTGCCAGATGAAGAAAAAACGAAAAAATATTCCATTAAATTCTTTGATGAAGATGAAACCTTTTTGTTTGAATTAAAAGATATCAAAGAAAGAAGCTTCAAAATAGATAAAGCAAATTTTTATCATGCCGGATGGTTCCGCTTTGAGTTGTATGAGGATGATAAATTACTGGAAAAACACAAATTCTACCTAGAGAAGGACTTCTGACACCAGCTCTGCCTCAAATACTTTTTCAAAATTCCTTTTTACTTTTTCTTTCACTTCTTCCATATCCAGTGCCCTGCCCAGCTCTTTTTGTAAAGAAGTAACCTGCTTATTGACAATTCCACAAGGAATAATATTATTGAAATAAGACAGATCAGTATTTACATTGAACGCAAACCCATGCATGGTAACCCAGCGGCTGCAACGAACCCCGATAGCACATATCTTTCTTTCCTTTCCCGGCACACCCGGTTCAATCCATACACCGGTTTCGCCAGCCGATCTGGCACCTGTAATACCATACTCAGCCATAGTAAGTATAATCACCTCTTCAATATTCCGGAGATATTTTCCAATATCTGTATAAAACTTTTCAAGGTCCAATATAGGGTATCCAACTATTTGTTCTGGGCCATGAAATGTGATGTCACCTCCACGATTGGTATGAAAAAATTCAATATGATTAGCCTGTAACTCCTCATCGCTCATCAGTACATTTTCCTTATTTCCACTCTTCCCTAATGTATAAACAGGAGGATGCTCAACAAAAAGAAGATAATGTTGTGTAGGGCCGCCCATCTCATGGTTACCGGATACCGATTTTTTCCTCACATTTTCCTGCAATAACTTCTCCTGGTAATCCCACGCCGACTGGTAATCCATTTTACCGAGGTCCTGAAATATGATTTGTCTCCTTTTCATTTTGAAAAGACAAATTTACCAACAAAAAACCATCCTTTACCTTTGCCGGCTATGCAGGACAAATTAGAAGATAATAACCCGGAAATACAGGATAGTAGTGATGAACTCTACGAACGTTTCAATATAACCATCGACAAAGGCCAGGAACCGCTTCGTATTGATAAATTTCTGACCAACCGGATCGAAGGTGCCACCCGAAACAAGCTCCAGCAGGCCATGAATCTCGGTATGGTGCTGGTTAACGGTATTGCTGTAAAACCTAACTATAAAGTAAAGCCATCAGACTCGATCATTGTCTATTCCGATATGAGTCCAGATGAAACCGACGTAGTGCCGGAAAAAATGGATCTGGATATTGTGTATGAAGACGCCGACCTGATGATCATCAATAAACCTGCTGGTATGGTTGTACACCCGGGCAGTGGAAATTATTCAGGCACTCTATTGAACGGAGTCTCCTATTATCTACAGCAACAAAACCCCTCTATCTCGGAAGAGGTATTACCCCGGTTTGGCTTAGTACACCGCATTGATAAAAATACCAGTGGGCTTCTGGTGCTGGCCAAAACAGATAAAGCGATGCGGCAACTTGCCAGGCAGTTTTTTGACCATACGGTAAGAAGGCAATATGTAGCATTGGTATGGGGCGATATGGAAAATGATTCTGGCACTATCATCGCCCATGTGGGCCGTCACTTACGTTTCAGAAAATTATTTGAAGCTTACCCGGAAGGCGATCACGGCAAAGATGCTGTCACACATTATAATGTGCTGGAACGATTCGGCTATGTAACATTAGTCCAGTGTGTACTGGAAACCGGACGTACACACCAGATTAGGGTTCATATGAAACATATCGGCCACCCATTATTCAATGATGATTTTTACGGCGGAGACAAAATTGTAAAAGGAACCATCTATACCAAATACAAACAATTTGTAGATAATTGTTTCCAGATTTGTAAAAGACAAGCCCTCCATGCTAAAACGCTGGGGTTTATTCATCCAACTACTGGTGAAGAGATGTTTTTCGATGCCCCGCTACCAGAAGATATGGAACAGGTAATTGAAAAATGGAGAAAATATGCATCCACCATTGGTAACAAACAGTAATTAATTTGTAAAATCAAAAAGAGTGGCTGTAAAAAGCCCCCGTTCCCTTTTCTTAAAAGCCACATCCCAGTTGCCGATATAGCGAAGTAATTTAGGAACCAGGTAATCTCCAAACTTAGTCATCTCTACTTCCATGTGTACATCGAAATCATATACTCCTGCATTATAGCTCATATCATAATTACGGGCCATTACTTCCATTGTCTTTGTATTGAACCATGTCACCATGCTGTCAATTACGATTTTATCTTTTTTGCCTCCCAGGCCAGGTTTTGCTTTAATGGAAAATACATAACAGGATTGCCCTTCGTAGTCACCATAATCAATGATAAAATCATAATACTCTGCCCTGTCAGGATCAAATATGTCAATCTTATCGCCAATGAAGGGAATACCCGGAATTTTTTTCCCGGGATTGAAGAAAAGCATCTTCAGTTGCTCTTTATGTTTCGCTAACCCACTTTGCGAACGGGGTTTAAAATCTATACCTTTTACAATATTTGACTCTCCGCATAGAGTGCCTTTGGTGAAGAAAATCCCTGCATAAAGTTCTGCAGTATAGTAATTGTAGTCTCCGTCATCTTCATAAAAGTCGCCACTGGAATTCTCTGAAAGCACTTCCATTGTCCTGCAACCATCGACCCTTGTCTGTTTGGTTTTGCTCATCAGTGCTGCCTTAATATGACCCTTTTTATCTTTTATTCTAATGTCATTCCACGAAGTAAAACCAAGTACATGCAGGTTGCGGAACGCTTTATAAAATGTGGTGTCGTTCTTCACCTGGTTAATGAACCGGGCCACATTCAGATCAGTCCGGATAATGACTTCAGTAAGATTGACCATTTTGGCCAACCGCTGATTTTCAATAGAATCTTCATCCTGCGCAGCAGCGGGAAAGCCGCTTCTGATAAATAATAATAAGATCAGAAAGTATTTCATAATCATCAGCCGGGAAACATCATCTTGTAGTCAACGTTTACTTTCCCCTTTGTGATATCGTTGAGTTTACCTTTCAGCAATTTTCTTTTCAATGC
>CAZTKV010000017.1:0-27064 GCA_964614285.1 uncultured Chitinophaga sp.
GTCTTTTTTGTTTTGAACAGATATGCTGTTATCATTCTGCCGCTCAAGAAATGCCTTATCGTGCAAAGTCCAGGCATAGGAACTTAGCTACTATTAATTCATTTCCGGATTAATTATCTTTATACATCATATTATCAGAATTACTCGACTGTTTATGGCAAAGCCTTCTTCTACAATAGCTGAAAACAACCTGCTACTGGCTATTTCTGAAGCTACATCAACCTACACAGGCAAGGATTTTCTGTTAGAACTTGCAAAACACATTACAGGTTCACTCTCAATGCGATATGCCCTTATAACAGAATGTGCTAATGAAGAAAAAACCATGCTGCGTACCCTGTGTTACATGGACAATGAAAAAGTGCTGGATAACATTGAATACTCCGCTGCCGATATACCATGTGAAATAATCATGCAGGGTAAGGATTTCTTCATGGCAAAAGATGTACAGAAGCATTTCCCGAAAGAAAAAGGTATTGAGTCTTATGTAGGTGTTCCTATTTACAGCTCTGTTACAAGGGAGGTTATCGGCCACATTATTGCTGTTGATCCCGAACCTGTTACTTCAGAAAGAAATCAAACAGCCATACTTAAAATCTTTGCTGCGAGAGCCGGGGCCGAAATAGAAAGAATGAAAGCTGAACAAAAACTGCAGCTTGCAAATGCAAGGCTAGAAGTCCTGTTGAAAGAAAGTGAAGAAAGATATCGGGATCTGTTTGATGAAGCACCGATAGCTTATGTGCATGAAGGACTTGATTCCAAATTCATTAAGGCAAACCAGGCAGCATTAAGAAGCCTTGGTATTAAGCCCGAAGAGGTTCCTTTTATGTATGGAAAAACATTGGTAGTTGATAACCCTGATAACCAACGCAGGTTAAAAGAAGCTTTTGATTCGATTGGCCGTGGTATAAATACAAGCGGTGTAATCCTTGAGTTACGCCGACATGATAATAGCAAGCCTCTCTGGATTCAATGGTGGTCAAAACCAGACCCCAGTGGACAGTTTACCCGTACAATGTTTATTGATATTACAGAGAAGGTGTTGATGGAACAGGAACAGATAAGGCTGAAAGCACAGAACCAATACCTGCAGGATGAAATAAAATTGAGTTACAATTTTGAAGAGATCATCAGCAAGAATAAGAGCTTTCAAAAAATATTACAGCAAATTGAGCAGGTTGCCTCCACAGATGCTACGGTATTGATATTGGGAGAATCTGGAACAGGAAAAGAATTGATTGCAAGGGCCGTTCATAATATCAGCAACCGGAGCAAACGGCCATTGATAAAAGTGAATTGCGCCACATTACCAGCCAATCTTATTGAAAGCGAGTTATTTGGCCACGAGAAAGGGGCTTTTACAGGAGCTATGGACAAAAAAATAGGCCGTTTTGAGTTGGCTGATAATGGAACTATTTTTTTAGATGAAATCGGTGAGCTACCCGTGGAATTACAGGCAAAATTGCTGCGTGTATTACAGGAAGGGGAATTTGAAAGGCTGGGCAATCCGAAAACTATTAAAGTAAATTTGAGGGTGATTGCTGCAACCAATAGAAATTTACAACAAGCGATTGATAAAAAAGAATTTCGTGAAGACCTTTATTATCGTCTGAATGTCTTTCCCATTATTTGCCCGCCATTAAGAGAACGGAAAGAAGATATTCCCTTACTAGTAAAACATTTTTGCCTGAAGCATGAAGGCAAGATCGGCAAGAAAATCACAGGAATACAGCCTAAAGTGATGGATGCATTGATTAATTATAACTGGCCTGGAAATATCCGTGAACTTGAAAACATTATTGAACGAGCCATGATTCTAAGCAGAAATGAAACATTGGAATTTGGCGAATGGGTCCCGGCTCAAAAAGATCAGCCTATAACTACTTCAACTGCTTCCGCTATCAAACTGCAGGATGTAGAAAAAGAACATATCATTGAAGTGCTGAAAAAAACAAACTGGAAGGTAAGTGGAGATAAAGGAGCTGCAAAAATTCTTGGATTGAATCCAACCACCCTGGAAGCAAGAATGAAAAAAATGGGCATCAAACGGGAACTATAAATTATAGAATCATCTGACGCAATAAACCGGTTAATATTGCTTGTTAATAATTATGGTTTTTCAATTTTGCATAACGGACTCTAAAAGGCGATTGAATCATTCTCTTAATATAAAATGCAGCAACTATCACATAATAATCCCTACAATTAAACAAATAATAAACTGGTTACTCTCAAATGACGTGAGTTGAATTTCCCCAGGTATAGATAAATGCAATAAAACCAAAGAAAGTACCAAACCCGATTCCGGCATTATACCAGTTATATTGCACTGATATCGAAGTCATAATTTCCTTATTCATTAATAAGTTTTATATACTTCTTGTTATCTCTGAGCATCTGTAGTCCCACCCTAATTTTCATGTATGGCCTTTTCAATTGTCTATGATTCATGGTGCTTATCTTCCATAGAATGTTCAGATGACGGACAATTTCTTTCCAGGCAAAAAATATGGAATGCTTCGGATCATAGATATGAGTGGGCTCGCTACCGGCACCATTCAGCTCAATGATAGAAAAACTTTTTCCTTCCCTCAGTTCTTCCCATGTATTATAACGAATATCCATGCGTCCATAATAAAATCCCCTTACTTGCCGGCATACGGCATCTATTGAATTTGTCAATTGCTGATCTATTAAATGGCTTGCATCTACAAACTTTGCACCCCGAATATGATTGCCGTACGGAACAAGAACAAATTCTTCACCAACAGGTAAAATCTTATTAAGGGTAACACCATACGTTTTTTTCAAAACCTTCAATTGCAAAACATAACGCTTATCCTTTTTCAACAACTCTGTTATTGTTAAAACTCCATCACCAGTAACACTTACAAATTCTTTGCTCACAATACCTGAGATGTGACCTTTCATTTCATTAGGATACCGGTAGTAAAATATCCCCACTTCATTTTTGAAGGGCACAAATTCCTGAATAAGAAAATCAACTTTCGAACCAAGTGAATATTCAATGAGATCATTTTCTGTTTCTAATTTTTTTACAGAAAGCCCCTGCATCCCAATATCAGGCTTACCAACCAAAGGAAATCTTAACTGCCGTTGCCGAATCCGATCAAGAACATCACCCGATGTTGTTCCTACTCTGAAAAATAAAGTAGCCGGATAATATACATCGGGGATAATATCATAAATAGCTTTCTTTGATTCCATCAAGAATCCGCCATTAACAATTGAAGGGTTGGATGTATTAAAAAAGAAAAATGATCTTGCTTTCAGGCAAAGCCAGAACCAGTAAAAATAAACAGGGGCATATACCACATGAAAGGGCCAGTATTCCCAATGAAAAAGCTTTATAAAGAAAGGGTGATATAAAATTCTTTTAATCATAAATCTTTTGCTTCGCTTACTAATTCAATATTTCTTTCCACTTGCCGGTCATTTTTCAGATCCATATATTTCATATTTCCCCTGCCATCAGTAAGCAGAATGCTGGTAATGCTGACAGTTGAATAAATTCCATCCCTGTTCATCAAAAGATCATTGTAGCTATCCCCATCGCCGGTGAAACGATGAAAATTCAGAATGTCCTGTTGAGTAGGAGAACTATTACGATTAAGAAATGCGGCAAACCACTGCTCTCGCTTTTTAACAACACCACTGTCATATAAAGTGGCGGATGACCATATATGGGGACGGTCAGCCCGTAATTGCTTACAAAATTTTTCCATCCCATCCCATTTGAATTGGTAAAGATTACTTCTTTCATAAAGAATGACTGTAAAGGGCTCAATTCCTGACAAGTCAATTTTAGAAAAAGTATAAGAGGGGTATTTTGATGCCAGTATACCAAGGAACACCACTCCCCTGCTTTCCTTATAAGATGGCTTTGAATGATGTTTGATGAACGCACCATTCAATAATACAGCAGCATCGCCATTCTCCTTTAAAGCGATCCAGGTTCCGTTAGCCTTTGCATCTTTCGGAAAAATCATTCTCCACCCTTCATACACGTATAAGGCTGGTGCAAGGGCCCGCTTGCGGCTGAGTTTTTCATCCCTGTTGGAGGTAATAAACACATTGCCTTTACTTGGAATAAATGTTACTGTGCACATTGCTGACGGTATTTTAATGTTGAATAGGCTACACCAAACTCGTCTGGCAGGACAATAGATGAAACTTCGTTAACACCCACCCTGATCAATGCCATATGATGAATGGTATGTTCCAGGTTATACGCTATTTCCCTAAAATAATTACTTGAAATCACAACTGTTTCAACACTTTCACAATAATCTTCAGCTTCAAGTGAAATGCATTTATTGGGCTTATCTAAGTTTCGGTAGATCTTTCGCAGTAGTGAAGCAGCAAAATTTCGGTCGGATTCAATCCGATAATCCCGTTTTCTTTTTTCATAGTTAATCACTGCTTCTCCATATCCATTCTCAAGGCATTGAAACAATTCAATAATATGCCGCATATGCTGACCGATAGTTGCATTGAATAATATTTTACTTGGCCGAACATATTCATCGTCTGTTAACTGATCCAAAGCATGACATAATTGCGTAAATACATGTTGAATCGGCTGTTTGAGCATCATAAATGTTGTTTTGATTGATTAATGAATCCAGGCGCTGCCAAAAAGGTGATTGAACCGTTGGCAATGAATCAATACGTATTTATATTCTGTGAAATCAGGAGTTCCTGTAATATTATAAACTTGGTTTCCACTGATTGATTGTAATCGTCCGAGATCCATAAAATTTACTGGCTGTACTTCTTTAGACAGGTAAACGTGGAGGTCTGGCCCGTTTGAAATAGTTACTCCCTGAAGTTTCAATACATAATGTCCGTTCTGCAAATACACTTTCGTATAACCAGACACTACCCCATAAGGACCATTGACAAAAGAACCTGAATATTTTAACATGGATGAATTATCAACCATTCCCATTCCGGGTGTGGTTGGTGTCCCATTTTGTTTTCTGCATGAAATGATAGTAACAGTAATTACTATTATATAAATAATATTTCTCATTTCCTTATTAAATAATGACTGATAAAATCAAAAATTTCTTTCCTGTTAATAAACAGAAGAAAGGAACAGGACAACAAAACCAGTAAAGCATAAATAAAAAGTTGCCCGCCGTCTCCCTGGACCGACACTCCCAATTTGGTGAGGTGAAAGAGTATTGCACCGCTCATTAATCCTGTACCTAATATTGCGCCAATAACAGTGGTGCGGGGATAAAGAATAAGTATTGATGCAATCAATTCCAGAATACCGGTACCGATCCTACCCCAGGGTTCCATTCCAAGCCTGGAAAAAATATAGATTGACTCCTGAGCACCAGAGAATTTGAAATACAAAGTCTGTAACATAATTAATGCCGCAATGATTTTCACAAACCATATCCCAGTAATGTTCCAGTTTATAGTCATATAGATTTATTTGTTGGCCAATGATTTATTACCTCCACAAATATATATCTCACTGGTGCTGCTATCTGTCAGGTAATTGACAACGAAACCACTTTCATTTTAATTAACATATCAATCATATTTATCCCAATAAATCATTCCCAAAATTTCTGAGAAGTCCCAAAATATTGGGAAAAAAAATTTGCTTATTAATCTTTTATAAAAATCCGAATAAAATTATAACCCTTTACCACAGCGGGTTTCAAAGGAATTTTTATGTAGCTAAAAATATTGGCATGCCAGTTGACTATACGCACCCAGAATAAAAACCTATATATAAAATGAGTCGTGCGATCTCAAAAAAAGAATTCAGAAAAGAGGTAATTGGTAGTGAAAATTTATCCGTTGTGCAGTTCAGGTTAGAATGGAGCGGTGCCTGTCAGATTATATCACCCATTTATGAAGAACTGGCAAGTTCATACAAAGGCCAGGCTAATTTTTTTACAATAGACGTAGAAAAAGTTACTGGTCTGGGCGACGAATATGGTGTACTGGAATTTCCAACAATTCTCTTCTTTAAAAAAGGTAAAGTAGTTGATCATATAACCGGTCTTGCACCAAAAAATGTAATTATAAATAAAATAGAAAATGCTTTATTAAACAATATAAACTAAACCAAATTTATAACCTTTTTAAACCTACTACCATGTCACAAGAAATGAAATACTTCTACCTCAAAAATCATCCGATGCTGGCTTTATTGCCAGAAATTAAACTGGCCGAAGCCATTGCAATTGCTAAAATCAGAACTGTTTATCGAGGTGAACAGATCAGCTATGGGGAAGGAGGTTATACCAGGATACATTTCCTGATAAAAGGAAAAGTAAAGATCACTGATAACAGTGACGCTAATAATGACCTGATTAAAGACATATTAACAGAGCCAGATATTTTCGGTGACCTGGGACTTGAAGGAAAAATAAACAACTATGAATCGGCCGAATCCCTGACTGCCAATACCATAATATGTACATTTCATGTCGCCGATTTTAGAAGAATACTGGAAGATAACCCAATGATGGCATTGAGCTATGCACAGAAGGTTAATTGCAAATTGCAGAGGCTGGAGAATCGTCATGCTGATCTTGTTTTCCTTGATACCAAAGACAGGTTGATCCGCTTTATTAAAAACTGGGCTCGTACAGAGGGGAATAATATGGGTGACAAGATCATTCTAAACAATTATCTGACACATAGTGATATTGCAGGATTCATAGCTACCTCCAGGCAGAGTGTGAACATGCTACTGAATGAATTGAGAACATCCGGCTTGCTTTATTATACCCGTAAACATATCGAATTAAATAATCCTGTCGCCTGGAACTAAAAATGATTAATGTCTTTGTATTGTAAAGCGAATGACAGTGGGCAGGTAATCCTGGCTGTAGCTTTGACAGCAAAACAGGAATAGAGTAGTTTGTTTTGGTTTTGGAAAACCGGCAGGAGCGTCACCTCCGAATCCGGCGATTGCCTTACTTCCATGTAAAAAAATAAGCAAAAGATATATTAATAATGCCATCAGTAAGTTTAGGTTTTAAGATACATATTCCTTACCAGCTTCTACGGCTTAATCCTCAGGCTATAGGAAGCAGCAACGATTATTTTGATACGATAGCCAACAAATCTGCTGCTGATAAACTTGCAGATGAATGTTGCCTGCCAGCCAATAAGATTATGCTTTCCCATGTAAAAAAATTTAAAGGTAAATTCAAAACTTCATTTTCCATCAGCGGGACGGCTATTGAAATTCTGCTGGAGCACCGCCCCGAAGTCATACAATCTTTTCAACAGCTGGCCAATACTGGCTGTGTGGAATTTTTTTCTGAAACTTATTACTCATCGTTCAGCTGGCTTCATTCCCGTAATGAATTTCAACGCCAAGTGGAAAAACATCATGAACTGGTTCTTGATTTATTCGGGCAAACTCCGCAGGTATTCAGAAATACTGAACTGATATATAATAATGAATTGGCAACATTCATCAAAGGGATGGGTTACAAAGGAATTTTATGTGAAGGACTGGACCGTGTACTTAATGGAAGAACCGCCAATCAGGTCTATGCCGCACCTGGTAACGGAGATTTTGCTGTTTTGCTGCGCAATGTCAGGCTGAGCGACGATATTGCTTTCCGTTTTGATGATACTACATGGAATGAGCAACCGCTTACAGCTGATAAATTTGCCGGCTGGCTGCATGAATCAGGTGAGACCTGTAATGTGAACTTGTTTTTTGATTACGAAACATTTGGGATACATAAAAAAAAGACCACCGGTATGTTTAGCTTCCTGGAACATTTACCCGCAGAAATATTAAAGAAGGACGAATGGAAATTCATTACTGCCGGCGAAGCAATTGATAATTGCTATCCCAAAGATATTTATGATTCGCTTAAGACCATCTCATGGGAAGATAAGGAAAAACAATCCTGTGTTTCATACGAAAACATGATGCAGAACAATACACTTAAAAAAATCTATGCTATCGAAAAGAAAGTAAAGGACTCCAATATTCCAGGTGCATTGGAATGCTGGGGCCGCCTGCAAAGCGCCGACCATTTTTATTATATGTGTGACGAGGGCAGGCTTGTCAATGATACATACCAGGCGCTGAATCCTTTTGCAAATGCCAAAGAAGCCTATGAGAATTATAAAAATGCAGTCACTGATTTTGAAATTAAGCTCATTCAAAAGGGGCTGGCTGATATAAAATCCGGTCATAAAGCAGAACATACACGCACACTCTATTCATCAATTTTTTAAAAAATAAATAATGGAAAAAGGAAAACTTGTTGGACAAATAGCGATTGTTACCGGCGCCAGCAGTGGTATCGGTGCCGGTTGCTCCAGGGAACTTGCGAAAGCATGTGCAACCGTTGTAGTGAACTATCCCGTGCCCGGCGCAAAAGCCATGGCCGAAGCTGTTGTGAATGACATCAACACCAATGGCGGTATGGCTATTGCTTATAAATGCGATGTAAGCAAAGAAGATGAAGTAAAGCAAATGTTTGCTGATGTAATTGGCCAGTTCGGAACAGTTGACATATTAGTTAACAATGCCGGACTGCAGAAAGATGCTCCGTTTGTGGATATGACACTGGAGCAATGGAATTTTGTTTTGGGTGTAAATCTTACCGGCCAGTTCCTATGCGCAAGAGAAGCCATCAAAGAATTTCTTAGAAGAGGTGTGAATGGGAAATCGAAAAGTGCCGGTAAAATAATTTGCATGAGCAGTGTGCATGAAGTAATTCCCTGGGCAGGACATGCAAATTATGCAGCCAGCAAAGGCGGTGTGATGCTGATGATGAAAACCATTGCACAGGAGTATGCTCCGAAAAAGATACGCATCAACTCAATTGCACCCGGCGCAATTGCAACACCCATTAATCATGATGCATGGGACACACAGGCTCACTTGCAGGAATTATTAAAACTGATTCCTCAGAAAAGAGTGGGTCAGGTAGAAGATATTGGTAAAGCTGCTGTATGGCTTGCGAGTGATGATGCTGATTATGTGAATGGCACTACCTTATTTGTGGATGGTGGAATGACTTTATACCCAGGATTTGAAGACAACGGATAAACTTTAACTTATGAAATCAGAACAACAACGACTGAAAGAGCAGGGATGGAAAAAATGGGGACCTTACCTCAGCGAACGCCAATGGGGCACTGTGCGGGAAGACTATAGCGAACATGGTGAAGCATGGGATTATTTTCCGCATGACCATGCGAGAAGTAAAGTATACCGCTGGGGGGAAGATGGAATTGCCGGCATAAGTGATGAGATGCAGCGTATCTGTTTTGCTGTTGCGTTGTGGAATGGCAAAGACCCCATACTGAAAGAAAGAATGTTTGGACTTACGGGCAGCGAAGGCAATCATGGCGAGGATGTGAAAGAGTTGTATTACTATCTTGATAATACGCCGTCACATTCTTACATGAAACATCTGTACAAATATCCGCAGGCGGAATATCCTTATGCTGATTTGGTGAATACCAACCGCAACAGGAGTAAGTTCGAAAAAGAATATGAGCTGCTGGATACGGGGATTTTTAATGACAATAAATACTTTGATGTATTTACTGAGTATGCAAAAGCAGATACCGAGGATTTGCTGATTCGTGTTACCATTTATAACCGTGGAAATGAAAAAGCCTATGTGGCGGCGTTACCTACTTTGTGGTTTCGCAATTTGTGGAGTTTTGGTTTGGCAGAAGAAAAACCCTTGATATATTTAAAGAAAGTTCCGAATGGATATGGTGAAGTAAAAGCCATTCATTACGAAGCCGGCGAGTATCATTTTTATTTTGACCGGCCGGTGCGGACATTATTTACTGAAAATGAAACCAACACTGAAAGGCTCTATGGTTATCCAAACCAATCACCGTTTGTGAAGGATGCTTTCCATCGTGCTGTTATCAATAAGGATTTTGAATTCATAGAAAATAAAAATGAAGGAACCAAGTTTGCCCCTTTGTATGAATTCAATATTCCAGCACATGAATCGGTGACGATTAAACTTCGCTTGAGTAAAAAAGAAATTTCTGAAAATCCGTTTACTGGTGATTTTGATAAACTGTTTGACAATAGAATAAAGGAAGCGGATGAATTTTATAATGAAATTACCGCAGCAAAAGATAAAGACCTGCGCAATATCCAGCGCCAGGCTTTTGCCGGTATGCTTTGGAGCAAACAGTATTTTAATATTGATATTCCCAAATGGCTGAATGGTGACAAAGGACAACCTACACCCCCTGCACAGCGTAAGAACGGACGAAATCATCAATGGCATACATTAAATAATGAAGACATCATTTCCATGCCCGATAAATGGGAGTATCCCTGGTATGCAGCATGGGATCTGGCTTTTCATTGTGTTCCTTTATCTATGGTGGATGCAGCGTTTGCAAAAAGTCAATTGATTTTGTTTTTGCGTGAATGGTATATGCATCCCAGTGGTCAGTTACCGGCTTATGAATGGAGCTTTGGCGATGTAAACCCTCCTGTGCATGCATGGAGTTGCCTGCAGGTGTATAAAAACGATAAGGCAAACACAGGAAAGGGAGATGTGGAGTTTTTAGAAAGAGTTTTCCAGAAACTGCTCATCAATTTCACCTGGTGGGTAAACAGGAAGGACAGCAAAGGAAATAATGTTTTTGAAGGGGGATTTTTAGGACTTGATAATATTGGTGTATTTGACAGGAGCAATACTATTCCCGGCGGCGGACATCTTGAACAAGCTGACGGCACCAGCTGGATGGCGATGTATTGTCTTAATATGCTGGAGATGGCTTTGGAAATAGCACAGCATAACCCGGCTTATGAAGATGTAACAACAAAATTTTTTGAGCATTTTGTTTATATCGCTGAATCTTTAAATCGCATTGGCGAAAACTGGACCGGGAGCTGGGATGATGAAGAAGGATTTTTCTATGATGTGCTTTCCATGGCAGATGGAAGATATATTCCGCTGAAAGTTCGTAGTCTTGTTGGACTCTCTACTTTGTTTGCAACGCTTGTTTTGAAAAAAGAATTGCTTGAAAAAGTACCAGAGTTTCACCGCCGTCTGAAATGGTTTCAGAAATACCGAGACGACAATGGACAATACCTAGTGATTGAAGAACTGAAGGAACATGATGATATTCTGCTTTCGCTGGTGCCACAGGCAAGATTGGAAAAACTGATGAAGGCTTTGCTGGATGAAAAAGAATTTTTATCCCCAGGCGGCATCCGCGCCATTTCAAAAATTCATGAACACGGATACAGTGTAAATATCAACGGACAAAATTTCGGACTGGACTATCAGCCGGCTGAAGGAACAAGCGGACTGTTTGGAGGCAATAGCAACTGGCGGGGCCCCGTGTGGATGCCGATGAACTATTTGCTTGTGCAAGCACTAAATACATTGGGTGAATATCATCATAACAATTGCGTGGTTGAGTTACCGACTGGTTCGGGTAACAGGATTTGTTTGAAAGAAGTAAGTAATGATTTAGCAAATCGTCTCGTATCTATTTTCAGAAAAGATGCCGATGGCAACCGCCCCTGTCATGCCGACCATGCAGTGTATAACCATGACGAACATTTTAAAAACCTTGTCCTGTTCTATGAATATTTCCATGGTGATACAGCAAGAGGTGTTGGCGCATCGCATCAAACGGGATGGACAGGTGTAGTAGCTGAGCTGATTAATCGTGTCAGTCTATTTGAAAAGGAGAAAAGGAAAATGATGGAGCCTGCTTTGGTCCCCTGATTGAGCTTAGGTTGCGTCGCACTCTTGTACGTCCGGGAATCCTATTCAACAAAAGGCTTCACACAAAGCCGCAAAGTTTTCGCAAAGGCGCAAAGACAACTTAGCGGCTTGCTTTTATCTCTTTGCGTCTTTGCGTGAAATAAAAAATAAAAATGCAACTAAAAAAAGACAAATCCTTTCTGCAAAATTTCAATCAGTCTGCAGAGTGCGAATACTTGGAGACAAATGGCCTGGGCGGCTGGAGCGGTTCTTCAATTACTGGTGCACATACAAGACGCTATCACGGTTTGTTTGTAGCAGCTATCAACCCGCCAACAGACAGAATGGTACTGTTGTCCAAACTGGATGAAACAATCATTGTCGGCGAACAAGGATTAGAATTAAGCTGTAATCTTTACGAAGGCGATATACTTCATCCCGATGGCAATCAGTACCTGGAAAGTTTCACCAAAGATTTTTTCCCTGAATGGATTTACAATGCCGGAGGAGTTCGGTTAAAGAAAACTATCTGCATGATTCTCGGAGAGAATACGGTTGTGATAAAATATGAAGTATTGAAAGCAGGTTCGTCATTTACATTAGAGTTATTACCGCTGATGGCAGCAAGAGGTTATCATGAACTCGGGCATACTTCACCACGAATGCACTGGGATGCAGATTTCACTAATGGAATTTTCCATAACCAGCCTGACGGAGTAAACAATGTTTATATCTCTGTTCCCGGCTCAACTTATCAGCACAGTCCACGATGGTTTAATAGTTTTAAATACAGCGTTGAGCTATATCGTGGTTTGGATTACACGGAAGATTTATTCAATCACGGCACATTCTCTGTTCAGTTAAAGTCAGGCGATGAGTTAAACATTATAGTTTCCACAGAAAATCCGGAAGGAAGAGATGCCAATGATTTATTTAGCCAGGAACTGAAACGAAGAAAGAAATTATTGAAAGGACAACCCCAAGATGAAACATTGCAACAACTCATTCTTGCAGCGGACCAATTTATTGTTAAACGGAATGTACCTCAAGTCTCCCCCTTCGGGGAAGATTTAGAGGGGGCTACAGTCATCGCAGGCTACCATTGGTTCACCGATTGGGGTAGGGATACAATGATTAGTTTGCCTGGCCTTACTTTAAGTACCGGCCGTTATTATGATGCAAAGAAAATTCTTTCCGCCTTTGCACAGAGTGTAAGCATGGGTATGCTGCCCAACCGTTTCCAGGAAAAAGAACCGCCGGAGTATAATAATGTGGATGGCACACTCTGGTATTTTATTGCCGTGTACAAATACCTGCAGGCAACAGATGATAAAAAATTTGTGCTGAAAGAGATTCTTCCTGTGCTGAAGGATATTATTGACTGTCATTTTAAAGGAACGAGATATAATATTCATGTGGACACAGATGGTTTGCTATATGCCGGTGAAGTTGGTCAGCAACTCACCTGGATGGATGCAAGAATAGGAACATGGGTAGTGACACCAAGGATGGGAAAACCGGTAGAGATACAGGCTCTTTGGTATAATGTTTTAAAAATATTTGCTGAACTGCTCCGGTTGAATAAACAAAAGAAAGATGCTGAAGCAGTGGAAGCAAGTGCCGGAAAAGCAAAAGAAAGTTTTTATAAATTTTTCTGGTATGCTGCAGGAAATTATTTGTATGACGTGATTGATGAAAACGGAAAACCGGATTCAACACTTCGTCCTAACCAGTTGTTTGCAATAAGCCTGCCTTTTGCACTGGTGGAAGGAGAGAAAGCTGAAGCAGTATTGAAAATCGTGGATGAAAAATTATTTACACCGGTTGGGTTGCGCAGTTTGCAACAGGAAGATGTTCATTATATACCTCGTTACGGCGGTGATCAATGGCATCGTGACTCATCTTATCATGAAGGAACAGTTTGGAGTTGGTTGCTGGGACCGTATGTAGATGCGTTGGCAAAAGTTAAAAGTGAAAAGTCAAAAGTGAAAAAAGTGATTGAAGAATTTAAATATCATTTAAATGAAGCATGTATCGGCCAGGTATCGGAAATATTTGATGCCGATGCACCGCATCATTCTCGCGGCTGTGTGGCACAGGCATGGGGTGTAGCGGAAGTATTACGGGTGATGAAAGAGTATGAATTGTTTGAAATAAAAATGAGAAAATAAGAACCCTTTCCCGAAATTTTATTTTCCTTTTTTCTTCTTTGAAAATTTCTCATCAACCAGAACCGCTTCAAATATGTAAGCTTTTACTAATTCAATATCTATTTCCTTTACAGAATGAAAAGTTTTCCAGTACATTTGTTTTCGATTACCTTTTTCCAGGTAATTGATTTCGTCATTCATTAAATATCCTTTGTTAAAACCAAACTGTACACCTGTATGTTTTACATTTCCCCATTGTACCGATGATGGCCAGATGTAACAGATATTGGAATGACGTTTGTAAAAAGGAACATTGTAAGAAATTTTTTCTTCAGCATCAGGTATGCAATAAAAAACCAGTTTTCGCAACAGTTGAACAATCTTAAGTTCATCTTCAGGAAGAAAAGCCAGGAAATCATCAATATCTTTGAAATCGACTGATTGCAATTTGAGTTTGCCCATCTTTTTCGTTTTGCCTGGCAGTGACTTTCGCATAAAGCAAAAATCTGATTTTAAAACCGAAAATTGAAACCCAGTTGTGCATACAAAGGAAGCATTGGTGGGGAATTAAAATCCTGTTGTGTGAGTTTACCCAGTTTGAGATAAACATCTTTATTTCTGAAAGTATATCCACCTTTAAGGCCATAATAAAAATTTCCACCGGTTGAAGGATCGTACCAGCCATCTTTCACGGCGGGAAAATTTTCTTTATAAAGAGATGAATGTTTAAAATGAGTTATAATCGCTTTATCAAAACCCAGCTCACCTGCTATAAACCACCGCTTTTTATAATAACCTCCAGTTACAGATAAATCAATTCCAAAATTCTGTAACCGTGCATAACCGTTCTTGTACTTTCTGTAAATTCCCTGCACCGCTGAAGCAAAATGAAAATTACCCGATTGCCACCAGCGAACCTGTGTACCGGTTTTAAATTTAAAGTCATCAGTAATATTTTTACCCGAAGGAAACGAGTATTCAGCATTTAACAGCACCGGCCGCTTTGATGAAAGCCGGTAAGCATAGCCTGCTCCATACGTCAAACCAAAATCAGCAGCAATATTAATACTGGCAATGTGTTTATGCTGACCAATATTTTTCCAGTTCACTGTTTGCGCATTGGCAAAATTGCCTGTAAGCAAAACAATAACTGTAAAAATTATAGAAGAGTTTTTCATTTATAGTGAGTTTAAATAAGCCAATGCAGGCGGAAAGAAATCAGCCCAGCCTGCGGGAAAGCTGATAAAGTCATGACCTGCACCGTTTATTTTTTGTAATTGTACATTAGGGTATGCTGAAGAAACCTTTTGTGCATGAGCCAAACCATACGCTTTGTTACGTTCGCTGTAAGCAAAAAATACTTTTGTTGTAAACTGGCTGAGCTGAGCAGTCCAGTCTGGTTCATCTCTCTCGCCAATATCAAATAATGCTTTGTTCACAACAGCGCCGGCTCTCCAAAAAGGCAGCACCGCACCATTACCGGTTGGATTATCTTTCGCAGCATCAGTTGTACCAAGCAATCCTAATTTGTAATCCAATATAGCATGTTCATTTTCTTTGCCGGTAATAAACTGATCGGGATATAAAGCATCATTCAATGCTTCGCTACTGAAACGAAAATCTTTTGCACGGGATATATAGTCTTTTATGTCCTGCCATTTAAAACCACCGGGTTCACCTAATACAACACCGCGGATTGCAGTTGGATACTGATTAATATATGCCGTGGCAAGTATGGCTCCCCATGAATGGCCTAGGAAAAATATTTTTTGCGATGGCGATGTTCGATAATGAGCAATCACAGCATTCAAATCGTCAATCATCAGTTGCACAGAGTATTCATTTTTATTATGTCGCACTGACAAACCGGAGCCACGCTGATCGTAAAACACAACATAGTAACCATGATTGGCAAACTCTTTACAGTTGAGCAGGTAACGGTAATCACTCCCCGGTCCGCCATGAAGTATCACCAGCATTTTATCAGCAGGATTACCAAAAGTTTCAGCATGTAACCGGGAGCCATTGAGATTTATTGCTGGTAATGATGCGTCATTTTCCACCGTCCTTGGCACAAGATTTCCTTCTTCATTTATCTGCCTTCCTTTGGTGCAGGCAGTAAAAACAACCAGCAGGAAGATTTTAATAAATCCCAGAACTATAATTTTCATCTTATAAATTTCAAGACACAAAGCTGAGTCTTTATTACCGGTAACAGAGTCTGCAGCCCGACAGAAGAAGTTAGGGATGTGATAATTCAGGCAAATACCATCCAATATACCCACATGACAAAACTGAGAAACAGCGCCAACCAGGGATTGAAAAACGCAACACCGAAAATGATTGTATTACAGATAAGACCAATGTTTTCATTTCTTGTCGTATCACAGATTTGTTTGTCGGTTACATCCGGCATTAAGTTTTCCCGATTATGGCTGGCAGCATACCAGAGCAGGCGGAATGCAAGACTGATAAACACAAAATAACCTGTGTAAAAAATAGCAGCTGTTTGAAAACCCCCGCTGAGTAAAAATTCTCCTAATGTTTTAGTTGGGAAAGGAACCAGCGCAACAAGCATCAGCAACAAGCCATTTGTAATCATAATTGAGTTATCCGACCTGTACAGCATTTTAAATAACCCGTGATGCCCTATCCATGCCAGCAGCACATTTACAAAACTGATAACATAAGCAAGATACAAAGGCCATTTCCCCAGAAGGACATCAGTGAGTGAAGCGTTGGTAACTGCGCCGTGCACTTCCACACCAATTTCAATGCTGAGTAATGTGATTGCAATACAAAACACCCCGTCACTGAAGGTTTCAATACGGAGCGTTTCTTTTTGTTGTTGGAGTTGGGTTTGTATATTCATTATTTAATCAGCTTATCAATCTCTGCCTGCAATTTTTCCTTAATATCATCCCCATAGCCAATAAATACCTGCCTGATGATTCCTGCTTTGTCAATTATAAGATGCGTCGGGAAATTTTCAACTTTGAGAGATGTGATATATTCCAGTGAAGATGGAATAATATAGTAATCGAAACTGTATTTCGCCAGAAATTTTTTTATACGGGCTTCATCTTCCGGGGCCGGTGCAATAAACACAACCGGGTAATTTTTATTTTCTTCCACCAGTTTATTTAAATGCGGCATTTCGAGGATGCAGGGCTTGCAAGCTGTAAACCAGAAGTTGATAACAATAACTTTCCCTTTGAGTTTAGCTGAATTCCATATTAACCCGTCTTGTCCAATAAAATTAAATTTTTTAATTGGTTGATTCTTCAGCGACTGAACGAATCCAGCCTGACGGTTATCCCGCTGGGTTGTTTGGCCCAAAGCAAATACTACACTCAGCAAAAAAGCAAAGAAAAGATGTAATTTTTTTTTCACGATTTACTCCTTGTCTTTGATTTGAGGCCAGTAACCGTCAGCCTTCTGAATTCTCTCCCGGCGGTTTTTATCCCAATCACTTCTGACGGAAAGGCTATAATTCAGATACAATTTCCCGTTGTCGATCGTCCATGCATCTGGAACTGTTGATGCTTTATACCCTCGGGACAGGCCATAGGCGCAATAACCACCGTATTGTGGTGCATATTTAACTGGGTTTGCCTTGAACAAATCAAGATTTTTTTGAGAAGAAAAATACCAGTCGGCATTGTTCCAGGAATAAACAAAGTTATCGCTTCCTTTTACCGGCTTACTTTCAGTGAAATAAGCAACAGGATCATATCCCCTGATCGCTTTATCACGAGAAATAAAAACAGAAGATTTTTGGGCCTGCATAACTACTGTAAACAACAGCGCAGCAATTAGTCCATATACTTTTTTCATAAATTAAATTATTTACAGCAAAGTTGATAGGAAATCATACCACGCTTTGTCATTCAGTTGACAGCTTTTTCCATTTTATCTGAGAATTTTATTCTTTGCCCTTTTTCGTCATACAACCGACAGCTACTCTTTGAAGGTCAGGGTTACTTTGTGCTTGTAAAGAATACTTCATGCCCAATCATTACGACATCATTATCATAGGCACTGGCAGTGGCGGCAGTACGATTGCTTACAAACTGGCGCCAACCGGCAAACGCATCCTTATTTTGGAACGGGGTGGATTTATTCCCAAAGAAAAAGAAAACTGGGACCCGCATGAAGTGGTGACCAATGGCCGTTACCGTCCCAAAGAAGATTGGTATGATAAGGATGATAAACCTTTCAAGCCTTTTATCCACTATAATGTGGGTGGTAACAGTAAAATGTATGGTGCCGCCCTGTTCCGTTTCCGTGAATCGGATTTTGAAGAAGTGAACCACTATGGCGGTGTATCACCGGAATGGCCATTGAAATATGATGACTATGAAGATTATTATGAGCAGGCAGAAAAAATATACTGTGTCCATGGTAAAAGAAGAGTGGATCCAAGTGAACCACCTGCCAAGGCTGAATATCCGTTACCGCCACTGGCATATGAACCGTTGATAAAAGACCTTGAATCTAAATTGAAGCAATTGGGTCTCCGACCTTTTCCATTACCGATGGGTGTAAAGTTACCGCAGGATTATTCATCAACAGAAACTCCTGTTGTATTGGAATATTTTGATGGTTTTCCTGATTTGACTGACAGTAAAGCCGATGGACAAGTAATGTGTCTGCGCCCTTCGCTGAAGAGTAAAAATGTGACATTGCTGACTCATGCTTATGCTGAAAAACTACTTACCGATACAGACGGCAAGAAAGTGAAAGAAGCAGTAGTAATAATTAACGGTGAGAAAATAAGATTCAGCGCTGATATTTTTATTATTGCATGCGGCGCTGTAAATAGCGCTGCATTGTTTTTACGCAGCGCAAATGAAATACACCCGGCCGGTCTGGCCAATTCGTCGGATCAGGTGGGCAGAAACCTTATGCTGCATCACAATGGTTGCTTAGTGGCATTTACAAAAAAGATAAATGATTGTGTGTTTCAGAAAAGCCTTGGCATTGCTGACTTTTATCATTGTGCTGATGATAGCATATATCCATTGGGAGAAATTCAGCTGATGGGCCGCAATGATCCGGATACCATTAACTGGATGGGAGAAACTTTATTTCCCGGAAAAACCTATGAAGACCTGAAAAGAATGAGTATTGATTTCTGGCTGACGGCTGAGGATCTGCCTTCGGCTGATAACCGTGTAACACTCCGTGACGACGGAACGATAAAAGTGAGTTACACCAGAACTAACTATACTGCGTTTGAAAAATTAAAAGCAAAACTGAAAGGGCTTTTTGTAAAACTAGGTGAACTGGATGTGGATTATAAGGATGTGAAATGGGGAGGCTATGATCTGGATGTAAGTGGTATGAGTCATCAGAACGGAACTATGAGATTTGGAAAAAATCCGGAAACATCAGTACTTGATCTGAATTGCAAAACGCATGACCTGGATAATGTATATGTGGTAGATGCTAGTTTCTTCCCAAGCTGTGGCGCATTTAACCCTGCATTGACAATTGCAGCCAACGCATTAAGAGTCGGCGACTATCTCATCAAAGAAGTATTAAAAGATAAACCAATTTCCATAAGACAAACCGTCAATGTATAATGTTTCCTCTAAACTCTTTCTCATAAGCAGTTAGTTTTGGTTAACAGGGCCCCTGTTCTCAGGGGCCTTCTTTTAAAAAAACTTATGGAAAAAATAGCAAAGAAAATAACTATTTATACCAGTCATAGCCTGGAGATTTTCTCAGCGGCTGTGATTGCTGCTGCATTATTACGATTAGTGATTGAATATTTTCAATCAGCTGCAAAATTAAAAAACGGATTATCAGCCAAGGAAGTCAGGGTGCAGTTCGGAAGTGCCGTTGCTGTAGCTCTTGAATTATTATTAGGTGCTGATGTATTGGCAACGGCTGTGGCACCCACCTGGGATGAGATAGGAAAACTGGCGGCAATAGCTACCTTAAGAACTGCTTTAAATTTTTTCCTGGAAGGGGAATTAAAACATTCGAAATCTTCGACCCGAAGTCAACCAGACGACAGACCCCGCCCCTAACATTTCGTCCCTTTGTATCATGAGAGTAATGCCGATACAAGTTTTCACAGGCAGCACCGGAATGAGGCAATTAAAAGCAGCATTCCGCAAAAACCGGAAGCATTACCTGCAGGAAGCGCTTGGGCTCGCCATCTTTATGATTTCTGCCTGCTTCTTTGGCTCCATGCTATTCTCTGAAAAAAGTTCATGGTATCATATAATTCATAATACTATGATGAAAAATATCCTTATGGGTATGGCCATGGGAGCAACAGCTTTGTTTATATTTTATTCGCCATGGACAGCTCCTAGCGGGTCGCAGATTAATCCCGCTGTAACGCTTACATTTTTACGATTAGGCAAAATGTGCCGATATGATGCTTTATTCTTCTGCTTGTTCCAAATTGCAGGCGGTTTAATTGCCGTATATCTAATGCAATGGCTGATGGACAGTTTACTTATTGATGCACCAGTTAATTCAGTAACCACTGTACCTCAAAAAAACATTCTATGGGCATTTGTCACTGAACTGCTAGTTGCCTTTATCACCATGAGTACGATACTGTTTACAAGTAATAACGATAAGCTAAAAAAATTCACAAGAATATTTGCAGGATGCCTGGTATGTACCTGGGTAATTGTGGCTGGTCCGGTATCCGGGTTCGGTATGAACCCTGCCCGTTCACTTGCCAGTGCTTTGCCTGCGGGTATATGGACGGCATTCTGGATTTATTTATTTATACCATTTGTAGGTATGTTGCTAGCGGCGGAATTTTATTTGTTTATACAGAATAATAAAGCGAATAACCATTATTAAAAATCCAAATTAGAAAGTTAAAAAACAAAAAAAATATTTATCAGAACCGTTAGAATTTATATTATGAGAAGGAAATTATTTTACAGCTGGCAATTGATAAAAGCATTACTTATTGCCAGTTTTGCCGCTGCACAGGTTACAAAAGTGGAATCAGTCGGACTAACAGTAAAAGAAATGGATCGTTCTTTAAAATTTTATACCGAAGTGCTTGGGTTTAAGAAAATCAGCGATAAAGAATACAAGGGAACGGAATTTGAAAAGCTGCAGGGAGTATTTGGCTTACATATACGGGTAGTGAAACTGCAGTTGGGTGATGAGTTTATTGAACTTACAGATTACCTTACCGCCGGTGGCCGTAGTATTCCGGAAGATGCCAAAAGCAATGATTTGTTTTTCCAGCACATTGCTATAGTAGTAAGTGATATGGATAAAGCCTATGCACAAGTAAAGAAATATAATGTGGAGCATGTATCCACTTCACCCCAGACATTACCCAAATCTATCCCCGCGGCTGAAGGTATCAGAGCTTTTTATTTTCATGACCCCGATAATCATAATCTCGAACTGATTTATTTCCCGAAAGGAAAAGGACAGGATAAATGGCAAAAGTCAAACGGAAAAATATTTCTCGGCATTGACCATACGGCCATTGGGATAAGCAGCACAGAAAGCAGTCATAAATTTTATATGGATCTGTTAGGTATAGAAAGAAAAGGCGATAGCTGGAATAAAGGAACGGAACAGGAACATCTGAATAATGTGGAAGGCGCATCGCTTCATATAACGGGTTACCGTGCAATTAATGGCCCGGGTGTAGAGTTCTTGCAATACATCAGTCCCGGCCCGGGCAAATCTTATCCATCAGACTCAAAGGCCGATGATATCTGGCACTGGCAAACTATGTTAATTACAGATGATGCAGAATCGCTCTTCAACAAATTAAGAACGGCAGAATACATATTTGTTTCCAAAGAGCTGGTTCATCAAAACATAAATGGTATGCATACAAAATCTTTTATTGTCCGTGATCCTGATGGGCATGCTATGCTGATAAAAGAATACAGCAAGCAAAACTAATAATGAAGAATCAACAATTAATAATTTCTTATATGATTAAACAGATAAGTGTTTTTGTATTTGCAATGACAATTTTAGTAAACAAATCAAAAGCCCAGGGTTGCAGCGATGCCGGCGTGTGCACCATCCACTCCATTAAGAACAGCGCTGAAGCACATGAGTCAAAAGAAGGAACAAAAAATGATCTGAACATCGGGTTTGGTTATGGCATTGGTGAAAGATCAACTAATAATTACACCGGCTATCTTGAATATACAAGAAGTATTTCAGCAAAAACATCGCTTACAGGGAAGTTAAGTTATAACACCATTACAGGAGAACTGGCCAATACCAGCGGACCCGGAGATTTGTTTCTTTCAGTCAATCATGCCTTTGACATAAAAAAGAAATGGCAAAAATCATTTGTAGTGGGAGTAAAACTTCCTTTTGATAGGGCTGATATCGTTAAAAATGGAATTCATTTGCCGATGCCTTATCAAACCAGCCTGGGTACAGTTGACCTTGTACTTGCTTTGAATTACTCCCTAAAATCATTCGGCGTTACACTGGCCCTGCAGCAGCCGTTGAAAGCAAGAAATGAGAACAAATTCCTGCCCGGCGACTATCCCGCCATTCCCATCACATTAAAATACTGGCCCTCGAATGAATTTGAAAGAAAAGGTGATGTTGTTGGAAGAGTATCTTACCGATTCAAAACAGGTGAACGCTTTTCCATTCGTCCCGGTTTGTTGGGTATTTACCACCTCGGCAATGACAGTTATGTAGACAATAACAAAAACAGGAGGCCAATTTATAATTCTACCGGGTTAACACTGAATGGAAATGTTTTCCTTGATTACCGCCTTAAGAACGGGAACGGTTTTGAACTCTCACTTGGAACACCGTTTATAGTAAGAGACCAGCGACCGGATGGGTTGACGAGGAAAATTGTGGCAACAATCGAATATCAGTTCAGCTATTAAGCCGCTTCGTCAACCGGTTGACAATACCCCATCCCAATAGTTGTTTTCTTTGTCACTATGAACCAGCCGGAAAATATCATTTGCCCTCTTTGTGGCGACAAGGTGGACAAACTACTATACCGTTATCATATAGATAATGAAAAAGTGGTGGTCGAAAAAATAAAACTTCATAATCCTGACTGGACTGTGAACGATGGCCTTTGCAGCCGCTGCGTAGATTATTATCATACCAAAGTGGTAATGCAACAGCGTCTGTTGCCCGAAATCGGCCCTTATTTCCCTATAAAAAGCGCAGATGATTTTATTATTCTCCCCACCCCATTACGCCTGGATGCGGATGCCAGGTTTACCGGCAAAGGAATTACCATCTGTTTTATTGACAGCGGGTTTTACTTGCATCCTGATCTGACAGAACATTCAAAAAGAGTGAAAAAGCTTATTGATATCACAGCGCAAAAAAAAGCAAAAAATTATTTTCTTCAACCACATAAAGAAAGCTGGCATGGAATGATGACTTCAGTTGTATGCGCCGGTGACGGCTTTTTGAGTAACGGTTTATACAAGGCTATAGCCAGTGACGCTGAGCTGGTATTATTGAAAGTAATGAATGAAGATGGACATATCACAACAGAAAATATAGTAAGAGCGATGGAATGGGTACTGAATAATCACAAAAAATATAATATCAGGATTGTGAACATGAGTTTGGGTGATGATATGCCAACATCCATCAGGCACAGCGAAGTTAATAAACTGGCTGAGCAATTAGAAGTAAATGGTATTGTGGTGGTGGCAGCAGTGGGCAATGACGAACACGGCGATATAAAACCTCCTGCCAATTCAACGCATGTAATAGCTGTTGGTGGTGTGGATGACTCCAATCAACTTAGGAATACCAGGCAGCTATATCATTCCTCCTATGGTGAAACAGTTGATAAACTTATGAAACCCGAAATACTGGCCCATTCCATCTGGATAGCTGCGCCAATCCTGCCGGAAACAAAAGAGCAGCGGGAATCGGCCCTGCTTCATGAGCTCCTAAAAAAGGATGATGCTGACCTGTTGAAAAATCTTTACAGAGTCAAAGAAAGTATTCAATTGGATGACGGGGTTTTTGATTCAGATGATGTAACTTTTATCCGGGAGTCTGTCATAAGCCGCATACAGACCTGTAAATATATTTCACCGCATTATATGCATGTTGACGGCACTTCTTTCGCAGCACCCATTGTTTGCTCTGTTATAGCCCAAATGCTGCAAGCCAATCCGGAACTCAATCCACCTTTGATAAGAGAAGTTCTTTACAGTACAGCTAAAAGAATACCAGAACTTCCTGCTGAAAGGCAAGGGTTTGGCATCATTCAACCGCGGAAAGCTATTTTGAAAATTTTAAAAAAAGAACTCATCATGAAACCTCATTTATCCCCATTCGTTAACAACAGTCAAAAGACGATTGAGTTTTATGTACACCATGACTGTGCTTCCCAGATTTCGTTGGCGGGCAGTTTTAATAACTGGGCACAAGATGTATTATTGATGGAACCCGGTAAAAATGGTTTATGGAAAATTAAAATCCCGATGTTGCCAAAGGGAACTTATAAATATAAATTCCTGGTGGATGATAAAATATGGATGGAAGATGTGGACAACCCTTACAGGGAACCCGACGGCTTTCAAGGTTTTAACAGCATCCTGGAAATAAAAAATTGATTGCTTTGAATAGTATTATCCCCCTTTTATTGATAGTCGCTATTTATTTATTGGCTGGTTTGTTTTTTGCCATTCCTTTTGCAATAAGAGGAGTAACAAGAATTGACGAAGGGGCAAAGGGCTCGAAATGGGGTTTCCGTATCATAATAATTCCCGGAGCAATTGTTTTCTGGCCGGTGTTATTAAGAAAATGGATAAAAGTAAAAACTACAGAATCACATAAACACTGAAATTAATTCAGTCATCCAATTTTGTCGTAGCAAATAAAATGATAAAGAGTTTACGAAAAAGACACTTGCAGATCTGGATGCTCTGGGCATTTATAGTCCCTGCAGGAATAATTATGGCCTGGCTGGCTATTCCCAATCAACCAGCTGTTAAATTATTAAGTGAAACAAATGAAACCCTTTTGCCACTGGTAGTTAGTACGGCAGATAAAAAAGATTATCTCGTTAATTTAAGAACTGACAATTATCATACCTACTGGCAATTGGAATGGAAAAGCAAAACTATCCTGGAAATCCCTTCAGCAGTCATTTACAGAGTCATTAACCCTTCTGCTGGTATTACCGAACAACAACTTATAGGAAGAATTGAAACGAGAAATGAATATGTGTTTTCCCTCCCTCATGATTCATCAGGATATAAAGAATTACAACTTGTTCTATATGATTTTATTCATGAGAAAATAACAGACAGTATCAACTTAATACAATGAGCGCATCTTATACTTCAATAGGCTGGAACAGACAAAAAAAAATCTATGATTTGGTGATAGCGGCCTTCTGCTTCAGTTATTTAACCATATTTATTGCACTTACCATCGTTTTCAACAGTGAAGCCACTTTTGAAACTTTAATCATCCGCAGCTGTTCTACCCTCGCACTATTATTGCTTCATGTTATCCTTTCTATCGGTCCGCTTTGCCGGCTGAATAAAAAATTTCTCCCTTTATTATACAACCGACGTCATTTAGGGGTAACGATGTTTTGTTTTGCAGCCATTCATGGTATATTCAGCATAATGCAGTTTCATACGCTTGGGAATGTAAACCCGTTAATATCTTTGTTTACATCCAATACTAATTTTAATTCATTCTCCGGCTTCCCTTTCCAGGCGTTGGGGGCTTTAGCATTGATTATTTTTTTCCTGATGGCCATCACCAGTCATGACTTCTGGTTGCATAACCTTTCCCCGAAAATCTGGAAGACACTTCACATGTTTGTTTACCTCGCTTACCTGCTGGTGTTGATGCATGTAATGCTCGGCGTAATTCAGTATGAACGAAACCCTGTTTTTGTTATCGTCCTTTTTGCAGGAGCAAGCATACTTGTTTCATTGCATTTGCTTGCAGCTTTCAAAGAAAAGAAAATTGACAATGGAAAATTTAGGCTTCAACAAGAAGGTTTTGTGTTAGTATGCAATGTAAATGAAATTGAAAACAGCCGGGCTAAAATTTTTTGTATAGACAAAGAAAGGATTGCGGTGTACAAGCATGAGAACAAACTTTATGCTATACACAATGTATGCAAACACCAGGGCGGACCGCTGGGTGAAGGAAAGATTCTCGATGGCTGTATTACCTGTCCGTGGCATGGCTACCAGTACCTGCCGCACAACGGGCAATCACCACCGCCTTTCAAAGAAAAAGTAAACACTTATGATGTTAAGATCGTTGATGATAAAGTCTGGCTCAATCCCAAACCATTTCCGGAAGGAACAGAGAGACCGGGAGTAATTATTTAATTATTGAGTACTGAATATTGATTATTATGAAACAGGATGAATTTTATATCGGATGGCAACCCAAGGCTCCGCTGAGTGTTAGCAAACATGTATATAAGGTAATTGCAGTTTTGATGCTTGTGGCTATTTTAATTGGTAGTATACTTGCTTTAATGCAGAAAAGATTTTCCAATTCAAGATTTGAATACGGGCAACTGACGGAAGTAACAGGTATTTATCAAAATTCTCCTGTTCCTTCATTGAAGGTTATGACAAAGAGGGGTGCATCAGGTAATTCAACTTATATTACAATGCCACTGGTGGGTTATGGTAAATCTGGCGCCGAAGGTGTGATTACAGCTCTGGAAAAAGAAAATAACATTATTCTCGATGGAAAACAGGTTACTTTTCACGGTACACTTATTTATAATAACGGAAAAACGTTGTTGCAGGTAGATAAAAACGACCATCCCATGATCACCGTAAGCAGTAATAAGAAAGAAATAAAAAGAGAGATAACAAATCTGGGTGAAGTGGAACTAACCGGTGAAATTCTGGATCCCAAATGTTATTTCGGTGCTATGAAACCGGGGCATGGCAAACCACACCGTGATTGTGCTGTTCGTTGTATTGAAGGCGGCATCAACCCGGTTTTTTATGTAAGGAATGAAAAAGGTGATGCGGCATACTATTTGATAGTTGGCCAGAATGGAGAAAAAATAAATACCCGGTTAAAGGATTATATCGCCGAGCCGGTAACCATTACTGCCAAAGCTGTTCAGTTCGACGACTGGATTGTATTGTATCTTGCCAAAGATGCAGTGATTAAAAAAACTGGCGGACTGAGCTGGTTTAAAACGGATGATATTTCCTG
>CAZTKV010000018.1:0-22981 GCA_964614285.1 uncultured Chitinophaga sp.
TCATTGTGCTTCTTCGGTTTCTTACACCATTTTACCGTTTTAGTGCCTGGAAAAGAATTTTAGGAGATATGCCAAACCTGTTTAAAAAATTCCTGGTAACCTGTGTGCTCGTACAAGTAAATAGAAATAAGCAGTAGTTTTTTAGCTGTATAGTATGAAAAATAAAAAAATTATCTATATATCCAATGTTAATCTTGAAGGAGCCTTTCTCCCTGGTGTGATACATAAGATCATTGGGCAGGAAAAAGCATTCAGGGAAAACGGGTTCGAAATAGATCTGCTATATCCTGTAGACCAAGGAAAAATTATTTTGAAAAAGCACAATGGTGAACGATTGCTTTTCAAAGGTGGGAGAGAAGTGGAAATTAAAGCACCATTTTATCGAAAACTTCTCCAGCATTACAAGGTGTCCCAATATGGGAGTATTGATTACACCAACTGCTACTCCGTACTTCTGCAGGAAAAATATGATGCCATTTATCTGCGTTTTTATTTGCCGGGTACTAACCTTATTCAGTTTCTGGAAAAAATCAGGATAGATCAGCCCGGTATTCTTATACTGCTGGAATATCCTACTTCCAATATCAGGGATTTATTCAGTAATGGGCTGGTAAGAAAAACTACCTACCGTATGAATGAAAGACGCATTCATACCCTCAACCAACTATCAGATTACTTCATAACTCTGACAGATGACAAAATGCTTTGGGGTAAGCCGGCTCTTTTCATGCCTAACGGCATTGAACTAACAGGGATAGAACCGGTTCCGGTACCGGTTTTTGCCAATAGGCTGGTGATGCTTGGAGTGGCTTCAGATATTAATTTCTATCATGGGTTTGATAAAGTGATAAAAGGTCTTGCAGAGTATGCAAAAAACAATCCGCTCGTAAAAGTTTATTTCAGACTTATCAGCAATCCTCTCAGTAAAAACCTGGCTGAACTGAGAAAACTGGCAAAAGAATCAGGAGTGGAAGAATTTGTGTGCTTTGAGTCGCCAAAGACAAGAGTGGAACTTGCAGAAGTATATAAACAAGTTCACTTGGGCATGGGTACACTGGCCCTGCACCGGGTAGGCCTTACAGATAACTACTCTTTAAAACACCGTGAATATGCTGCTTTTGGGCTTCCTTTTATTATGAGTAAGGGTGATTTTCATTTCGAGAATTCTCCCTTTGTCCTGGTTGAGGACAGGAATGAAGAACCGCTGGATATACAACGTATCGTTGCCTTTTATACCTCGCTCCGCAACCGCTATCCTGATTATCCGCAGGAGTTTCGTAAAAGTGTTGAACACCTGATCACTTGGGAAGCCCAGATGAAAGAAGTATTTGATGTGATAAATAATGCACAGGAATAGCGGATCCATGAAAGTAGTACAGGTATTATACAGTGGCCTGGGTGGACATGGCAGTGTAGTTACATCCCTCATACAGGCGGATAAAAAGAATAAATGGGAGCACTGCCTTTTATTTTATGGTGTAGAAGATTTGCTGCCGGCCTATCATGATTTTTGTATAGAAAACAGGATCCCGTTTTCCTTTGTGAAAAAAAATAAGGGATTACTCAGCACCGGCTGGTCTTCCATCAGAAGGGCACTGAAAAAAAATGATCCCGATGTGGTTATCCTGCACAGCCCCACCCTTATCATTCCTGCCTGGCTATACTCCAGGTTTCGGGGAAAAAAAGTGTATGTAGTAGAACATACCCCCCACGCCACTAAGAGTATTTCAGAAAAAATTGCTTCATTTATTTCCCTCATACTTGCCCGCAAAATAGTTTGCCTGTCCTCCCTATACAGGCAGCAGTTACAGAAACAGTTCCGCTTGTTACCCGTACTAAAAAAAACGGTAGTCATACAAAATGGAATAGATCTGGACAAGTTTCATGTGGCAGCTAAAACGTCTTCCGCAGCAATGCATGTGGGTATGATCGGGCGGTTCACCACACAAAAGAACCAGGCAATGGTTATAGATACAGCCCTGGCCGGCTTCAGTTCCGGTAAACTTGATAAAACAATTCATTTTCATTTTGCAGGAACCGGGGAAACATTGGCTGATCTTGAGAAAAAAGTGATTGAAGGAAAGATGGCTACCAATATACATTTTCATGGTCTGCTGAATGAACAGGAGATCATCAGCCTGCTGCATAAACTGGATATTTATGTGCATGCCAGTTTTGCTGAAACGATGTGTACATCTGTGATGCAGGCTATGGCCTGCGGCTTGCCTGTACTGGGGAGTGATATTCCCGGTATCAATGATATAGTGAAAGCAGGTGATAATGCGTTGTTATTTGCCAACAATGATACAGGTATGCTGCTGGAGCAGCTGACCGCTTTATATAAGGATGTAAATAAAAGAAAGGCCATGGCCGTAAGTGCCAGGCAACATGCCGTCACTTTTTTTTCTGCGGAGGATACATTTAATAATTACCATTCTTTACTGCAAAATAATTTGCCGGAATCAAGCGAACAATGAAAATTCTATTCGTACAAAAAATGGCCGCCATTTCAGGCTCTGAATTATACCTGATGCATCTGCTGCCTGAACTGAAAAAAAGGGGTTATGAAGTACAGGTGCTGATCATCTTCCCGACCGTGCCTGAAAAAACAAAACCCTTTATCGATCATTTTAAACAACAGGGTATTGGTACACATGAAATATATGGCCACGGCGCTTTTTCGCCTGTGCTGCTGATGAAGCTCCGCCGCTTATTGAAGAAGGAAAAATTTGATATAGTACAGTCCAACCTGGTGCATGCCGATCTCTGGCTGGCTGTACAGAAGATCTTATTTTTCCGCAAGATGAAACTGGTAAGTGTGAAGCATGGTTTTGATGAAGCGTATTCTGCCAGGTATGGCAATGATCCCCGGCATTTGAAAAAGAGTCTTTTCTATTGGGTACAGAAATTTTCGGGCTGGTTTGCTGATTACAATGTTACTATTTCGAAAGGATTGTTTGATATGTATGTGAAAGGGAAAATAGTGCAGCCTGACCGGATCAGGAATATCTATTATGGCCTCGACCTGCGGGAAAAAGAGCAACTGGTGGTGGAAAGGGAACAGGGGGAAAAATATGCACTGATATTGGGCCGGCTGGTAAAATACAAAGGCCATGAACTGCTCATGAAAGCATGGCAAAAAGTAGCGGCGCAAAACAAAAGCTGGAAACTATACATTATCGGCGGGGGTAATTATGAAGAACAACTGAAATCGCTGAAAGAACAATTGCAGTTGGGTGACAGCGTACAGTTTTGCGGGTACCAGGCCAATCCTCACCAGTATATTAAAGATTCAGCATTCATGCTGGTCACTTCCATCTGGGAAGGTTTTGGACTGATCATGCTGGAGAGCTGGGTGCATAAAAAACCTATTGTGGCTTTTGATGTGCCTGCAATGAATGAAGCCATAAAAGACGGGCAGACCGGGTTATTGGTCAGGCCATTTGATACAGATGAACTGGCCGCCAGGATCACCTGGTATTTTGAACACCCCCATGAAGCGGCGAAGCACGGTGAAGCGGGGTATAATGAGTTATACAATTATTATACAGTGCCCCGCATGGCGGATGAAATGTGTGAAGTGTATGAAAAGCTGTTTACCGGCAACCGAAATTGATTTAATCTTGTAAATAATACCCTGAAGATGGATGAGTACAGCAGTTATTATTTATTGAGGGAAACAGATATCATCTGGGCGCCGCTTAGCCTGCTGGTGCTGTATATAATCGTGTATTACAAACGGAAAAAATATGCAGGCACTGTTTTATATGGTTATTATATGCCTGCTTTTCTCTGGCGGGTCTTATTTGCTGTTATCTATACTGTCATCAGCCAGTATTATTTTGTATTTGCCGATACCAATCACTATTACCAGGCCGTACTGGATATGCATAAGGCGGTTACAGATGACCTCGGTTTCTTATCAGATATTTACACCAGGCTCAAACTGAAGGATGATAACCCTATCTTCAATTACTTTTATTTTGATGCCATCAGTGTTACCCATTTTTACATGTATGATGTAAAGAATTATTTTGTACCCCGTTTTGCCCTTCCTTTTTCCCTGCTTTTTGGTAAGAGCTACCTGGCCATTTGTTTTTGCATGAGCTTTTTTGCCTTTGGCGGTTGCTGGCGCATTTTCAAGATGTTTTACCAGCTATATCCTCACCTTCATAAAAAAATCGCACTGGCCTTTCTTTTTCTTCCTTCCGTATTGTTTTGGGGAGTGGCTCTATTAAAGGATACTATATGTATCGGGGCCATGGGCTATTGCCTGTATGCAGCCTATAAATTATTTATTATTAAGAAAGGCGGAATACTTGATGCATTAATCATGATAGGTGCAGGAATGTTGATGTTTTATATCAAACCCTATATTATTATTTGCCTGGCGCCGGCTTTTTTATTATGGTTGTTTTTGCGGGCAAGGGTATTGATTGAGGACAAGACCCTTCGCCAGATTGCTACTTTTATGTTTGCGATTATATCTTTAGTGGCTGCTTTTTTCCTGGTGCAGAGTTTTACATCTTCCGAGCTAGCTTCCCAATATTCTGCTGAAAATATCATGAAGACGGTTAAATCGCAGCAGCAAATTTTTTCCGGCAGTGATGTCGCTGCTGGCGGGGGCTCAAAGTTTGAAGTGGCCGATGTGGGCAACTCTTTCGGAGGGATGCTATTATCATTTCCGACAGGGATTATGAATACCTTCTTTCGTCCCTTTCCCTGGGATGTACGGTCCCCTTTCATGGCTCTTTCTTTTATGGAGTCTTTCGGTTTCCTTATACTTACTATCATGTGTTTCCGGGCGGTTGGGTTTAAGAAATTTTTCAACATCATCATGTCAAACCCGGTGATCACTTTTTGCTTTGTCTTTGCTATTTTCTTCGGCGGCCTGATCGGGATGACAACTATTAATTTCGGGGCCCTGAACCGTTATAAAATACCCTGTATTCCTTTTTTCGCCATGATGCTTTTCCTGGTGATGGATAAATCAGGCAAGTTTTCTTCTAAATATATTTTTAGTAAAAAGTTCTTTTAACCATGTGCGGCATTGCCGGTTCCATCAATTTTCCGCTGGTTATTCCCCGTCTTACCAAAGATCTCTGGCACCGGGGCCCGGATGAGCAGGCTACTTTTGAAGAAGGCCACCTGCAGTTACATCACCACCGGTTGTCCATTCTCGACATTGCCAGTGGTAAACAACCCATGCATCTGGCGCATCTTACCATTATTTTTAACGGAGAGATTTATAATCACCAGGAAGTAAGGATAAAGCAAAACCTGGTTTGTAAAACAAATTCCGATACGGAAACGATCCTGCATGCTTATTTGAAACGGGGTCCTCGTTGTCTTGAGGACTTTGATGGCATGTTCGCTTTTATTATCTACGACAGAAAGGCCAACTCCCTTTTCATTGCGAGGGACAGGGCCGGGAAAAAACCAATTTATTATTATAGTGTACCCGGTAAGTTTGTAATAGCCAGTGAGCTGAATGCATTGAAGAACCAGGTGCAGCCTTCTATCAATGAAGAACATATTGAACAATATCTCCGGTATGGTGCTTTTCACCGGTCGGCTACTCCCTATAAGGATGTTTATGAATTACCACCCGGTCACTATGCCATGGTAAGTCTTGCCAATAGTGCTGTTTCCCTTTATCAATGGTGGAATATACAAGCCTTTTATGAACAACAAACCAAGGACGGGCCGGGTGAGGCAATGGAGAAAGTGGATGCTATATTACATACGGGGATCAAACGAAGGCTGGAATCATCTGACCTGGAAGTAGGTTCTTTTTTAAGCGGTGGCATTGACAGCGGGTTGGTTACAGCCATTGCATCGCAGTATAATTCTTCCTTAAAAACCTTTACGGTTTCTTTCTCTGGCTCTTATGATGAAGCCCCGCTGGCAAAACTGGTAGCGGCAAAATATAAAACCCATCATACAGAAATAAATATTTCGTTTGATGCCTTGCAAAACGATATTGAAAAAATACTGGCCAATTATGGTGAGCCTTTTTATGATGATTCAGCTATACCCAGCTATTATGTAAGCCGCGAAGCAAAGAAATACCTTACGGTTATACTCAATGGCGATGGTTCAGATGAGTTGTTTGGCGGTTACCGCCGGTATGTGCCTTTTGCGAAATATGATTTCTTTTCCAGGTCAGCTATGGTTAGTGCTTTGGCCACGGTAATGAAAAAGATCATTCCGATCACTCATGAAAAGCAGTCTAAACTGAACTACCTCTACCGGTTAGCTGATCTTGCCTCGCAAAAAGGAACAGGAACTTATTTCTCTGCTACTACGGATATTTTCAGCGGTTTTTATGAGCATCTTATACCAAAGGGGGGCAACTCTTTACAAGAGCTGGATAAATTACTGTTATCAGTCAACCGCTTATCGCTTTCCGGGTTGCAAAAATTGATGATGATGGATTTCAATGCCATCCTCCCGGATATATTGTTGGTGAAAATGGATATTGCCACCATGGCCAGTTCACTGGAAGGCCGCAGCCCCTTTCTTTCTAAAGAGATGCTGGAGTATGCACCCGGTTTGCCGGATAGGTATAAAATAAAAGGAACCACCACCAAGCATTTGCTGCGTCAGCTGGCCGTTAAATACCTGCCCGGAGAATTGGTGAACCAGCCTAAACGGGGTTTTGAGGTTCCCCTGAAGCAATGGGTGGATAAGGAATTAAAGGATATTATTTTTGCTTACCTGGATACGACGGATTCGTATGCAGATAATTTTATAGACAGGCAGTTCATCCGCCGGTTGTTACAGCGTAAAATAAAAGTATCGGATGAAAAAAGGGCCAAAATGCTCTACACCCTTTTTGCACTGAATGTATGGTACAGGAAATGTGCGGTCAATAATAGTTAATTATGTCTGTTGCTTTTGATACAGGTAAGTTTGTTATCTCCCTTGATTTTGAATTATTCTGGGGAGTAAGAGATAAAAGGACCATTGAAAATTATGGTACTAATATCTTAGGGGTGCAACTGGCTATCCCTGCCATGCTATCCCTTTTTGATAAGTATGGAGTGAAAGGAACTTTCTCTACTGTAGGTTTCTTATTTGCAAAGAATAAAGAAGAATTGCTGGCCAGTTGCCCGGAGATGAAACCACAGTATAAGGAAGCCAATCTTTCTCCTTATAATTCTTTTGATACTGTAGGCCATAATGAGCAGGATGATTCATACCATTTCGGGTACTCATTATTACAGCAGGTAATAGAAAAGAACCATCATGAAATAGGTACGCATACTTTCTGCCATTATTATTGTCTGGAGCCCGGGCAAACACCCGAAGCATTCAGGCAGGACCTGCTGGCTGCCAAAAAGATTGCTGCCGCCCGGGGCATTATTGTAAGAAGCCTTGTGTTTCCCCGCAACCAGTTTAATGAAGAATATCTTTCCGTCTGCAGGGAAGTGGGTATCGATTCTTACCGCGGCAACCCCGCATCATGGCTGTATGCCGGAAGAAATAAAAATGACGAAAGCTTGCTGCGCCGTGCTTTTCGTTTTGCTGACACTTATCTCAATCTTACCGGGCATCATTGCCATACGAAAGAATATGTCATGTCTTCTTTACTGGTGAATATTGCTGCATCAAGGTTTTTACGTCCTTTCAGCCCTAAGCTTGCCATTTTGGATGGTTTAAGGTTAAGGCGTATAAAAAGAGCTATGTTGCATGCGGCGAAACATAAAAAACTTTTTCATTTATGGTGGCACCCTCACAATTTTGGTGTCAATCTCCAGCAGAATATCAATTTCCTGGAGAAGATCCTGCAATATTATCAACAACTTCAGCGGGAGTACCAGTTCAGCAGTATTACGATGTCCGGGTTGACCGATGAAATTTCAAAAAAGGGATGAACAAGAAAATCGTCATGCTTTGCTCTGACTGTTTTTCAACAGTGACCTTATATAATTATATCAGTCGTTACCATACGATTGATAAAGTTATTACGGAGGAGCCGATGCGGGGAATGGCGCTGGCTAAAAGGCGTATGAAGAAGCTTGGTTTTTTCAGGGTTGCAGGCCAGGTCCTATTTAGTATGATCATCGTTCCGGTGATCAGGATATTCAGTAAAAAAAGAATTGCGCAATTAAAGGATCAATACAAGTTTGATGAAGCTCCGATCCCTGCCGGCAAGAAGGTCCATTTTTCTTCCGTAAATGATGGGGATTGTATTGCATTATTGAAAGAACTGGATCCTGATGTGGTGATTGTAAATGGAACAAGAATAATTTCTAAAAAAGTGCTGGACAGTACGAAAGCAGTTTTTATCAACATGCATACCGGCATTACACCTAAATACAGGGGGGTGCATGGGGGATATTGGGCCATGGTAAATAATGATACCGACAATTGCGGGGTTACAGTTCACCTGGTAGATAAGGGAATTGACACAGGAGGCATCCTGTACCAGGCAACTATCCCTGCGACAAAGAATGATAACTATGTTACCTACCCCTACCTGCAGTTTGGTGAAGGTATCCCACTGATGCATAAAGCAGTTGAAGATATTCTGCATAACAGGATCACTGTAGTGAAGAGCCGCACTGCTGAAAGTGCTTTGTGGTATCATCCCACCATCTGGCAATACTTGTATCTGAGAATATTTAAAGGAAAAAAATAATCTACCTGTATCTGTTCTTTTATGCCGAAACTGATCCGTATTACCACCGCTCCGATCTCACTCAATGTTTTACTGAGGGGGCAGATGCGTTACATGAATGAGAATGGATTTGAAGTGGTGATGGTAAGCAGTGATGGAACAGAGCTGGAAACAGTCAGGGCCAATGAGCAATGCCGGCATCATATTATACCAATGACAAGGCGGATGACGCCGTTTGGAGATCTTCGCTGCTTGTGGTTATTATACCGGTTCTTTAAAAAGGAGAAGCCGGATATTGTGCATTCACATACTCCTAAAGCCGGGTTGCTGGCTATGCTGGCTGCCAGGTTTGCCGGTGTAAAGATCAGAATACATACAATTGCCGGTCTCCGTTTTGTAACAACCAAAGGAATCAGCCGTAAAGTTTTGATCGCCATGGAAAAGCTGACCGGTAAAGCAGCAACACATGTATGGCCAAACAGTTTCTCGCTGGAGAGATATGTAAAAAAAAATAAACTGGTCAGCGACAAAAAGCTTGAAGTGATAGGACATGGATCAAGTAACGGTGTTAGTCTTCTTCGTTATTCAACGCAGGCTTTAAAAGAGGATAAACTGGAAGAGATAAAGAAACTTATAAAATACGATCCTTCACTAAAATATTTTTTGTCAGTAGGTCGTATTGTACATGATAAGGGAATGGATGAATTGCTGAATGCTTTTGTAAGAATTCATTCAGCAAATCCGGATACGAGGCTGGTGTTGGTTGGTGCTTTTGAGGACTATGTTGATCCTGTAAGTGACAAAGCAAGGCAATTGATACAGACACATCCTGCTGTGATCATGGCTGGCTGGAGTGATGCGGTGGAGTATTTCATGCATTTATCCTTTGCGCTGGTACATCCTTCGCATCGGGAAGGATTTCCAAATGTGTTGCTGCAGGCAGGTGCTATGGAGTGCCCTGTTATATGTTCCCGTATAGATGGTAATGTTGATATAGTAGAGCATTTATCAACAGGGTTGATATTTGAAGTAAAAAACGAAGAAGAGCTTTTTCAGCAAATGCAATACGCATTGAATAACCCACCTGTCTTGCAACAGTACGCAAAGACCCTGCGCCATCATATTGAACAACATTTTGATCAGCCCAAAGTCCACTCCCTGCTCAGGGAAAAATACCTGGAACTGCTTGCTGCACAATAAATTCCCGCCTGTAATCGGAAAACTACGAATTCCGTAAAAGTACTAGTACCTGATTTCCTCTTTTAGCTTACCGATTGTTTTGGAAACCATGGATGTGTTTTTACTTTAGCTCATCCAAAATCCAAATCAATGAAAACCACATTGAAAAAACCAGTGGCCATTGTCGGCTATTCGGGCCACGCCTACGTCATTATAGATATCCTCTTAAGTGCAGGTCGTCTCGTTACTGCATATTGCGACCAGGAGGAGAAAGAGTTTAATCCCTATCATTTACAATATCTCGGAAAAGAAAGCGATGTTATCAATAAGCTGAAAAAATTCGATTTTTTTGCCTGTGTGGGACATAATGGTATCCGGGAAAAAATTCATACAAATCTTAGTCAGTATCTTGGTAATCCCATTAATGCTATTCATCCCAGCGCTGTTATTTCATCATCCGTTAAAATGGGAGATGGTATCATGATTGCAGCCAATGCAACATTGAATCCATTAGTTGAAATTGGCAGGGGGGTTATTTGCAATACTTCTACCAGCATCGATCATGAATGTATTATCGGCGACTTTACACATATCGCACCGGGTGCAGTGTTGTGCGGAAATGTCAAAGTAGGCCGTAATACTTTTATAGGAGCAAATGCTGTGATCAGGCAGGGTATCATTATTGGCGATAATGTTACTATTGGCGCCGGTACCGTGGTGGTTAAAGACATTCCAAATGGTGCAACAGTGGTTGGAAATCCTGCCCGCAACCTTGTCAAAAAGCCAGCCCGCAAATTGGTTGCCGCTTAATAAATGTCAATAATTAATGTTGAATACAGCCCGGTGTAATCACCGGGTTTTTTATTGTGAACAAGGGGAATAAACCGCTTCAAAATTGGCCACACATTCAAGTTATATGGCTAATTATCAATACCTTTGCCTCTTCGAAAAAGCTACTAATTATTCTTATTGTGAAACCAGTAAACCCGAAGGATCTCCGCATTTTGTTCCTCTGTAAAAAGGATAATGAATATGCCCAGCGGGCGGCAGCTTTTGTGATAAAAAATTTCAGGCATCACCTTGTTTTCGAGGGCGGCAGGAAAGATAAGCTACCCGGTGAAGTACTGAACTGGGAGGGAGATATTTTGATCTCTTTTATTTCATCCTGGATTTATCCCTCCTCGCTATTAGCTAAAGCCAGGGTGGCGGCGATCAATTTTCACCCGGGTAGCCCGGAATATCCCGGAACGGGCTGCACTAATTTTGCCATTTACAATAACGAAACCGAATATGGTATTACCTGTCATCATATGAATGCCACTGTTGACTCAGGCAGTATTATCCAGGTAAAAAGATTTCCAATCAAGGTGGATGATACAGTTTATAGTGTAACACAGCATTGTTACAAATTGATCGAAGAAAGTTTTTATGAGGTGATGAATTGTGTGTTAGAAGGGAAACCATTGCCAGTTACTAACGAGCAGTGGAAAAGAAAACCATACACCAGGAAACAATTGGATGAGCTTTGTACTATTACGCCGGACATGACCGAACAGGAGATTGAAAGGCGGATAAAAGCAACGACTTATAAAACACCGTGGGCCTTTACCAGGATAGGTAACCATATTTTTAAACTACAAGCAGCAAATAAGTGATGACTACAGATACAGTTAACAAAATTTCTAAAAGTCCTGTCACCGGAAAGGAGTATGACATTCCCGTTGCACTGGATGATAAAGCAGGAATTGATGCTTTCATTGCATTACATCCGGGCAAAAAAGTGGTGGTGGTACAGGGATTGGGATTTGTGGGCTCTGTAATGGGACTGGTGGTGGCTAATGCACTTACGGAGGAGTATGCCGTAATTGGTATTGATCTGCCAACACCCGGTTCTTATTGGAAGATCCGCTCAATTAACGAAGGAGTTTTTCCTGTAATAGCCAGCGACCCGAAGATTGATCAGTATTATCAAAATGCATTGAAGAAAAGGAACTATTATGCTACTTACGATAGCTATGCCTACAGCAAGGCTGATGTCGTGGTAGTGGATATTAATCTTGATGTGCAGAAAAAATCTGCCCTGAATAAGGATTTAGAAGGGTACAACGTTGATTTAACACCTTTCAAAAAAGCTATCGAAGCGATTGGTTCAAATTGTAAGGAAGATGTACTGGTGCTGGTGGAGACAACCGTCCCTCCGGGTACAGCACAAAAAATTGTAAGGCCAATACTGGAAGAGTGTTTAACGAAGCGGGGCTTGCCAACAGATAAATTAAAAGTGGGGCATTCGTATGAAAGAGTGATGCCGGGACCTAAATACATTGATTCGATACAAAATTTCTACCGGGTATTTGCAGGCACTGATGATAAAAGTGCTGAAGCGGTGGAAACTTTCTTACGAACTGTTATTCGGACAGATGAGTATCCGTTGACAAAACTGGGCAATACAAATGCTACGGAGATGGCGAAGGTGCTTGAAAATTCTTTCCGTGCGATGAATATCGCCTTTATGGTGGAATGGAGCCGTTTTGCAGAAGAGGCGGGTGTTGATATTTACGAAGTGGTGAATGCTATTCGTATGCGGCCTACTCATAAGAATATCATGTTACCTGGTTTGGGAGTAGGGGGTTATTGTTTAACAAAAGACCCATTATTGGCAAGCTGGGCAAGGATGAATCTATTTGGCAGTGATGAGAAATTGAGCCAAAGTGAAAAGGGAGTTCACATAAATGATAAAATGCCATTGTATGCTTTTGAATATCTGCAGTCACAATATACTGGCTCACTGGAAGGAAAGAAAGTACTGTTGCTGGGAGTAAGTTACCTGAATGATGTCGGTGATACCCGGTATACACCGGTAGAAGGTTTTTATGACCAGCTGGAAACAGAAGGCTGTGAGATCGCTTTGCATGATCCGCATGTAAAGTATTGGGAGGAAAAAGATATTTGGGTCAATCAGAATATAGAAGAACTGTTACAGCAATCTTATGATGTGATAGTAATAACTACAGGGCATAAAGATTACAGGAATAACAGTTCGCTGATTGAAAAAATAAAACAACAGCCTTCTTGTGTAGTTTATGATACTATTGGTATACTGACAAATGAGGAAATAAGATCATTATCCGAAAAACATACGGTAAAAGTAATTGGCCGTGGAGATTTATAAATTTTAAAGAAAACTATTTCATGAGTAAGAATGTATTGTTATTGGGTGGTGCCGGATTTATTGGTTTTAACATCACGAAGTATCTGGCAGAGAACCGTAACTATAAGCTAACTATTGCCGACAACTTTGCAAGAGGTAAACAGGATGATTATTTTACTGAGCTGATAAATAAGTATAACATAAGAGTTGTAGCCGGTGATTTTACTGATCCTGCTACATTCAATGAGCTGGATGAAGCCTACGACCAGGTATATATGCTGGCTTCTGTTGTAGGGGTTGATAATGCCAATTCTATTCCGCATGAGATCATCCGCATCAATACAGCTTTGATCTTTAATACATTGGAATGGGTACGCCGTTCTAAAGTTGGGAAAGTATTATTCACATCCACCAGTGAATGTTATGCAGGAACGATTGAGGCATTTGGATATGTAACACCTACACCGGAAGAAGTACCCTTATGTATACAGGATATCGGGCATCCAAGATTTACCTATGCGGTTACAAAAATGCTGGGTGAATCAGGTTTTCTTAACTATGCACGGATACTTGGTTTTGAAACAACGATTGTCCGTTATCATAATGTGTATGGCCCGAGAATGGGTTTCAAACATGTGATTCCTCACCTGGTGGTTCGTTACAGAAAGGGGGAAGAACCATTTAAAGTTTACGGGCATGATCAGACAAGAGCCTTTTGTTATATTACTGATGCGGTAGAAGGAACAGTACTGGCTATGGAACAACCTAATACAAATGGCCAGATATATCATATCGGCACACAAGATGAAATTACAATTGGTGAACTGATACATTATGCAGGAGAGTTGATGGACTTCAAGGGTACTTTTGAAAATGCACCTACTTATCCTGGTTCAGTTTCCCGCCGTTGCCCCGATATCAGCAAAGCAAGGAAGCAATTAGGTTTTGAACCTAAAGTGATGTGGAAGGAAGGTTTAAAAAATACGGTTGAATGGTATAACCAATATCTTGAATCTGGAAAATTAGTTTATGAGTAATGACAAATTTATTCCCTTAAGTGTTCCCAATATAGCCGGAAATGAATGGAAATATGTAAAGGATTGTTTGGATACTGGGTGGATTTCATCTGTTGGTTCTTATGTTACGCAGTTCGAGGAAATGGTGGCCGGTTTTGCCGGTGCCAAATATGGTGTAGCAGCTGTTAATGGAACGGCAGCATTACATATCTCCTTATTGCTTAGTGGCGTTAAGGAGAATGATTATGTTATTTTGCCCAATCTCACTTTTGTAGCTTCAGCCAATTCTATCAAATACCTTGGCGCAGAACCCTTACTGATTGATGCAGATCCGGACTTGTGGCAAATGGATCTTGATTTGCTGGAAGAATTCCTGGAGAATGAGACAGATGAAAAGAACGGAGATCTTTTTTATATCAAAGATGGCCGCAGAATTGGTGCCATCATGCCAGTGCATATTCTTGGTAATATGTGTGATATGGACAGGTTCTTATCTATTGTAAAAAAATACCCGTTGCCAATCGTAGAAGACTCAACGGAGGCATTGGGTACCACCTACAAAGGAAAAAGTGCCGGTACTTTTAGTCCGCTGGCCTGTTTTAGTTTTAATGGTAATAAAATTATTTCTACCGGCGGTGGTGGTGTGATCGTTACTGATAATGAAGCGTTGGCTAAGCATGCCAAACACCTGACCACAACAGCAAAAGCAAGCACTGATGAATATTATCATGATGAAGTGGGCTATAATTATCGTTTGGTAAATGTTTTGGCGGCCATTGGAGTGGGCCAGATGGAACTGCTTCCTTCATTTATTAAGAGAAAGAAAGAATGTGTAGCTTTTTATAAAAAGGAATTAACTGGGGTGGCTGATATCCGTTTTCAGAAGGAATTACCTGGCGTGGAAACAAATGGCTGGCTATTTACCATTCAGACAGATAAGCAGAAGCAATTATTGGACCACCTGAATGCAAATAAGATATTGAGTCGTCGTTTCTGGATGCCCATGAATAAATTACCGATGTATAAAGATTGTGACTATATACAGCGAAATGATAATTCAGATTATATTTATACTACTTGCCTGAGTATTCCCAGTTCCACCAGTATTACAAATGAAGAATTGGCCATTGTAGTAAAAGAAATTAAAGAAGCCATAGGGTAGTTATTATGTACAGAATCATTAAGCGTTTTTTTGATATCCTCTTTTCGCTCATTGCAATACTGATATTGCTGCCGGTATTTATTCCAATTGTTGTTTTATTATTACTTACCGGGGAACATGAAGTTTTCTTCCGGCAGGAGCGGGTTGGGTATAAGAATCGAATTTTTCGTATATGGAAATTCGCTACCATGCTTAAGAACAGTCCTAATATGGGGCATGGAGATGTAACAGTTAGAAAAGATCCCCGCATAACTGTTGTGGGGAGGTTTTTGCGGCAAAGCAAATTCAATGAATTGCCACAGGTCATTAACATAGTAACCGGCGATATGTCTTTTGTTGGTCCAAGACCCCTGATGAAAGTTGGTTTTGACCGCTATTCTGACGAAATGAAATCAAAAGTGTATAATGCACAACCCGGGCTTACCGGTATCGGCTCTATTGTGTTCAGGGATGAGGAATTGATTATTACCCAAAGTAAATTACCGCCACATGAATGTTACAGGGATGTGATTCTTCCCTATAAGGGAGCATTAGAAGTATGGTACCAGCAGCACCAGAATTTTTTCACTGATTTTATGATACTATTCCTGACAGCCTGGTATGTGGTTTTCCCTAAAAGCTCCCTTGTTTACAAAGTTTTTCCTTCTTTGCCGAAAAGAAGTTTCTGAACAGGTTCAATTTCATTGTAATTTCGATTGTAAAGTCAGTTATGTACTATGTTTAAACTGTTTTCAAAATCCAAAAAAAAGGAATCGGCGGAACTGGCAGAGTTTGGTCTTTTGAAAACGGATATGCACTCACACCTTATTCCAGGCATAGATGATGGGGCACCGGATATTGAAACTTCGCTGAGGCTGATCGGAGGCTTATATTCCCTTGGATACAGAAAGATTATTACTACTCCCCACATTATGTGGGATATGTATAAGAATTCACGGGAGACAATACTGGAACGACTTGAATGGCTGCGGACCACAGTAAAAGAGGCAGAACTTGACATCGAAATTCATGCCGCGGCTGAATATTTCCTGGATGACCATGTAGCCGCACTGGTAGCAAATAATGAGCCCTTACTTACAGTTAGTGGAAATATGGTATTAGTTGAGTTTTCAATGGCCTATCCTTCTCACAGTCTTAAGGATATTTTATTTGATATGCAGATGCAGGGCTACCAGCCTATTATTGCCCATCCGGAGAGGTATATTTACCTGGATCAGAATAAAGGATTTTATGAGGAACTGAAAGATATTGGCTGCTTGTTTCAGCTTAATATCCTGTCAGTATCAGGCTACTATGGAAAATCAGTTCAGGAACTTGCCCAATACCTTATGAAGAAGGAGTATTATGACCTGGTTGGCACTGACATGCATCATTTTGGTCATCTTGAAGCACTGAGTACCAAGACAAATATTGCATCGCATTTAAAAAAACTACTTGATACAGGTAAAATCAAGAATGCTGAATTGTAACAGGTATTGCAATCAAGCACAAATTTTTACTTGCTTTCTCAAACTTTTTTCCGGGCGGGTTGTATCTATAATACTATGAACGCTTTTACAATAAAGGATCTTGAGAATCTTTCCGGCATCAAAGCCCATACAATCCGTATCTGGGAGCAACGTTATAATTTCTTAAAACCTCAGCGTACCAATACGAATATCCGCTATTACAGCAACGATGAATTGAAAACTGTACTCAACATTGCTTTGCTTAACAAGTACGGGTTTAAAATATCTCATATAGACAGAATGCAGCCACAGGAGATCAGGGCTAAAATTTTATCATTGGGCGATGCAAAGGCTATACAAGAAAGAATAGTTAATGAATTGGTACAGGAGATGGTGGATCTTAATATTGAGAACCTTGAAAAAATACTGACAAGTTATATTGCATCTAAAGGGGTTGAGCGAACAGTTATTCAGATCATTTTTCCATTCCTTGAAAAGATTGGTATTTTATGGCAAACGGGACATATAAATCCTGCGCAGGAACACCTGGTTACAAATGTCATTCGTCAAAAGCTGGTAGTCGCTATTGAAACCTGTATCACACATTTAAAATCAGAAAAAACAGTATTGCTATTTTTGCCAGAAGGAGAACACCACGAACTTGGATTATTGTTTATGTATTATATGTTTAAGAGCAGAGGCATGCAAACAATATACCTGGGAGCAAATGTGCCTGTAAAAGATGTTGCTTATGTGGTTAATCTTAAAAAGCCAGATATTGTATTCACCCATCTTACTGCCACTTCTTCTAATTTTAATTTTGAAAAATTTCTTACCGCAATCAATTCGCAATTCGGAGGTGTATCTACAGTAGTATCAGGTCAACTAACACATGGGTATAACAAAAGTGTTCCGGCTACAATTACCTTTAAAAAGTCACTTTCTGAAGTGATGGAGTATTTCACATCGCTATAAGGCTTTTATAAAGCACTGATTTCTATTTGTTTAATTTTTTTATGAAATTATTAAACAAAATATTTGGACGTATGAACTAATTGTGTTTAACTTTGAAGTACATAAAATTAAACATTATTATATGTCAAGCCCTGAATTTAACCAAATGCTTTTGAGCAATGCAGATTTTCTGAAACCATTTGCTGTGAACCTTACAAGAGATACAGAAGCTGCAAATGACCTCTACCAGGAAACGTTGTACAAAGCATTAGCCAACCAGGAAAAGTATAATGCGGGCACTAATATCAAGGCTTGGTTGTTCACCATAATGCGGAATATTTTTATTAACAATTATCGCAGAAAAGCTAAACAAAAAACGATTTTCGATAATACGCCCAATGATTACCTGATCAATCTTAAACAGGCAACGGTTAGTAATGACGCAGAAAGCGATATGCGGATCAAAGAGATTAAGAAAGCTATTCAACAATTACCAGAAATATTCAAAACCCCTTTTTTATTGTACTTTGATGGCTATAAGTATAATGAGATAGCGGAGGTCCTCAACGAACCGCTGGGAACTATTAAAAGCAGGATCCATTTTGCACGGAAATTGTTAAAAGAGCAAATCAATCGTTTCTAAAAAATATTCTGGTGACGGGTAAATCAGTTGTTGTTATTGGTAGTGGGTTTGCAGGTTTGTCCGCGGCTTCATTTATGGCTAAGGAAGGCTGGTCTGTTACTGTTATAGAAAAAAATGAAACTGCGGGAGGAAGGGCAAGACAATTAAAAGAAGAAGGGTTTACGTTTGATATGGGCCCCAGTTTTTACTGGATGCCTGATGTGTTTGAAAGATACTTTGCCCGGTTCGGGAAAAAAGTTTCAGATTATTATTCTCTTGAACGCCTTGATCCTTCTTACAGGATATATTGGAATGACAGCCATACAGATATACCCGCTAATTTTCAGGAATTAAAAGCGATTTTTGAATCCCTGGAGACCGGAAGTGCTGATAAACTTGAAAAGTACCTCAAGGGAGCAGCATACAAATATGAAGTTGGAATAAATAATCTTGTGTACAAACCAAGTCGTTCTTTCACTGAGTTCTTGGACTGGCAAACAATCAGTGGTGTTTTTAAGCTGGAAGTATTTACGTCTATCAAAAAGCACATTGAAAAATATTTCAAACATCCGAAGCTGAGGCAACTGATGGAATTCCCTGTTTTATTTCTGGGAGCATTGCCACAGGATACACCAGCGTTATACAGTCTTATGAATTATGCTGATATTAAAGGAGGCACATGGTATCCCCGTGGCGGTATGTATGCAGTAGTGGAAGGCATGTATCAATTGGCATTAGAGCTGGGTGTCACATTTCGTTTTGGAGAAAATGTGAAAGAAATACTTGTTGACGGCTCCACTGCGAAGAAAGTGGTAACTGATAAATCCACTTATGAAGCGAGTGCTGTTATCAGCGGGGCTGATTATCACTTTACAGAAAAGAATCTATTGCCTGTCCGTTATCAAACATACCCGGATAAGTATTGGGAAAAAAGAGTGATGGCGCCTTCATGTCTGATGTATTATGTTGGTTTAAATAAGAAATTAAAACAACCTGTTCATCATTCTCTTTTCTTTGACGTGCCTTTTGAGCAACATGGTGAGGATATCTATAAGAATCCTAAATGGCCGGCTGAACCTTTATTTTACGTAAGTGTTTCATCTGTTACGGATGATTCTGTTGCACCGCCCGGTCATGAAAATATAGTTTTCCTGATTCCGGTAGCTTCTGGTCTTACGAATGATACGGAGGAGTTAAGAGAAAAATATTTTCAGATTATCGCAAGAAGAATGGAAAAACATATTGGGGAATCAATACTGGACTCAGTTGTGTATAAGAAGACTTATTCTGTAAGTGATTTTGCAAATGATTACAACTCGTTCAGGGGAAATGCATATGGATTGGCAAATACCTTACTGCAAACAGCCATTTTCCGACCTGCCTGCAGAAGTAATAAGATTAAAAACTTATTTTATACCGGGCAACTTACAGTTCCCGGTCCGGGAGTCCCTCCTTCATTGATAAGCGGGGAAGTAGTCGCTAAACAAGTTATCAAAGCGTTTAAATAATTGCTTAAATTTAGATATGGTTCAACTGTTTCATACCACAAGCGAAAATTGCAGCAGAATTGTTACAGAGAATTACAGTACATCCTTTGCTTCTGCTATTCGTATGCTTCACAGGGATTTAAGAACACCCATATTTAATATATATGGTTTTGTACGCTTCGCTGATGAAATTGTGGATACATTTCATGAATATGATAAGGCAGATCTTCTTCGGGAGTTTAAGGAAGAAACTTATAATTCGATTAGCCGGGGAATAAGTATGAATCCTGTTCTTAATAGTTTCCAGGGAACGGTCAATAAGTATAATATTGATCTTAAGCTGGTGGATGCTTTTTTTCATAGCATGGAAATGGACCTTGATAAAAAATGTTATGATTGTGATGGGTATAAAGAGTATATCTATGGGTCTGCAGAAGTAGTGGGTCTTATGTGTTTGTATGTTTTCTGTGAAGGTGATCCTGATAAATATGCAAAACTGGAATCTTCTGCCCGTGCATTGGGAGCCGCCTTCCAAAAGGTGAATTTTTTACGGGATATAAAAGCTGATTATAATGGCTTATCAAGAGTTTATTTCCCCGGATGCGATTTTGCCAATTTCTCCGAAAAAGATAAAAGGCAAATTGAGGAGGATATTCAGGCGGATTTTAAAAATGCCCTTGAAGGTATTAAAAGATTGCCCTTTAAAGCAAGATTTGGTGTGTACGTTGCTTACAAGTATTACTTGTCATTATTTAAAAAAATCAAGCGATTAGAACCCGCCCGGGTACTAGAATCGAGAATACGAATTCCTAACTACCTGAAAGCAATGATCGTTTTCAGGGCAGGGGTAAAAAATCAATTAAGGCTGATCTGATATGGATCTTACAAAGGTGATATTGGTGGACGAGCAGGATAATCCCACCGGAAGTTGTGAAAAATTAGAAGCCCACAGGAAAGGGCTATTACACAGAGCTTTTAGTGTTTTTATTTTTAACAGCCAAGGGGAGATGTTACTACAGCAGCGGGCTGTTGATAAATACCATAGCGGAGGCTTATGGACAAATGCTTGTTGTAGCCATCCTGCAGAAGGGGAGGAGACGGTGAATGCCGCACACAGAAGATTACAGGAAGAAATGGGGTTTGATACAAGGATTGAAAAAATATTTGATTTTGTGTACAGGGCAAACTTTGAAAACGGACTCACAGAGTATGAGTTCGATCATGTTTTTGCGGGAGAGTATAATGGTAGTATTGTGTTTAATAAAGCAGAAGTGATGGACATTTGTTATAAAAACGTCATTGAAATAGAGGAGTTGCTGCACTCACATCCAGAGCACTATACTGCCTGGTTTCATTTAGCTTTCCCCAGGATACAGCATTGGCGAAAGGAATACTTCTTCAGCAAAAGTATTACATAACAGACTAATTTTATAACCGGATGGATACGTTATTATATATTCTGGTATTGGTGGGAACATTTTCGATAATGGAAGGATTAACCTGGTGCACTCATAAGTTTGTGATGCATGGATTCCTCTGGTACCTGCATAAGGATCACCACCAGGTGGAACCAGGATTCTTTGAGAAAAATGACCTCTTTGCGTTCATATTCGCAGTTCCAAGTTTTTTACTTATATATTTTGGTACATATGATCATATCTGGTGGATGCAGTCTATAGGATTTGGTATTATGCTTTATGGGTTTGCCTATTTCATCGTTCATGATGTTATTATACATCAGCGGTTCAAATGGTTTACCAAAAGTAATAATACATATGTAAGAGCTATACGATGGGCCCACAAAATGCATCATAAACATTTAGGGAAGGAGGATGGAGAAAGTTTTGGTTTCTTATATGTCCATAGGAAGTATATGAATAAAGTTCGTCGTGATAAGAAGCTGATGGCGGGAAGCAAAAAAGTAGAGTATGCTCCTGAGGCTGAATAATTACATGGCTAACCCCTACTTTTATTTTATCAACACTTACCTCTGCTAAAATCAAGTTCATATGATTATGTTTTTTTGGGCGCAGGCTGTGCAGGCCTGAGTTTGCTGATGCGTATGATTCAGGCAAAGAAGTTTGCTGATAAAAAAATATTGCTGTTGGACAGACAACCCAAAACGAGTAATGACCGTACCTGGTGTTTTTGGGAAACAAAGAATGGCTTTTTTGATGAGATTGTTTACAAAAAATGGGATATGCTCTCTTTTTTTGGAGATAATTTTTCATCTGTTATGCCGATTGCTCCGTATCAGTATAAGATGATCAGGGGTGTTGATTTTTATAACTATAGTTTTAAGGAAATTTCTCATCATAATAATATTGAAGTTGTTGTTGCTGAAATAGGGGAATGGCAGCGGGAAAAAAGTGGAGCAACAATTTTTCTGAATGGACAGAAGTATTCACTTGGGAACCCTGTCATTTTTAATTCTATCTATAAGCCTGCAGATAATCAAAGTGGTAGTATCCGGTTGTTGCAGCACTTTAAGGGCTGGGTAATTGAATCTGACAAATCAGTTTTTGAACCCCAAAAGGCAACAATGATGGATTTCCGGATGCATCAGGACTATGGTACTACATTCGTTTATGTTCTTCCTTTCAATGAAAGAACTGCATTGGTTGAGTATACTTTGTTTACAAAGGAATTATTACCTGCTAATAAGTACGATGAGGAAATAAGGAGTTACATAGAAATATTTCTTGATATTGGTAACTATAGAATAAAGGAAGAAGAATTTGGCGTAATCCCCATGACAAATAGAAAGTTTTCATTTGGTGGCGAAGCATGGAATATTGGAACTGCCGGAGGGCAGACAAAAGCGTCCAGTGGATACACTTTTCAGTTTATTCAAAAACAATCTCAGCAAATAGTGGACTGCCTGTTGAAAGGAAAATCTTTGGATACAATTTCCCGGACCCCGGCCAGGTTTAGATTCTATGATAATACCCTGCTTGATATTTTGTACCACGATACAATTCCAGGGAAGAGCATCTTTACACGGCTTTTTAAAAAAAATAAACCTCAGCAGGTGCTGAGGTTCCTGGATAATGAAAGCTCCTTTATTGAGGAGTTGAAAATTATTTCTTCATTGCCTACCTGGCCGTTTTTAAAAGCAGCACTAAGGCAGCTATGACTACTGATCCGGATCCATCTGCATGAATTCCCGTTTTACTGCTTTTAGCATACTGAATAACTGGGCTACCTGAATCAGCAACAACACAGCTAATGCCAGCATCACATACCAGGGAAGTGTGATTGTTTTTACCCCCGGTATTTTTTGAAATTTTTCAATATGCCACCCGGAAAGAGCTGAGCCAAAAGCCATGCCTACCAAAA
>CAZTKV010000018.1:23081-26609 GCA_964614285.1 uncultured Chitinophaga sp.
AATTTTTCAATATGCCACCCGGAAAGAGCTGAGCCAAAAGCCATGCCTACCAAAAGAAATGAAATTAATGAATAGACCACTTTCATGAACATGATCCTCATAGTGGAATAACCTACTTTGAAATTTTCCAAAATAGCTGCCGGAATAATCAGCACCAAAGCGATCCAGCTCCAGTTTTTGCTGAACCATTCATTATCCAGTGTGAGGTTCAATCCAAGTACTAATACAATTGATAGCAATCCCCAGGGAAATATCAGGAAAGTAGATGGCTTGCGGGATGTTGTTGGCATGGTTTAAGTTTTTTATTGACAGGTAAGGTAGAAATATTCTGTGATAATTTGAAAATGACCTTTGGATCTCTAAGTCGAATAACCAATTAATAAACCCCGCTGTCCGAGCGGGGTTTAAAACAAGATCAATGGAATAGAGAGTTACTGGAAACTAATATAATTAATGTTCTGCCCTCCTGTTACATTGTATATTCTCATTGCTTTGGTTCCGGCCGAAAGATAAATCCCAGGCAGTGATATAGTAACCCACTTCTGTGATCCGCCGGTATTGGGTATAGATACATTGGCTATTATTGCTCCATCAATTTCAATTCGAACTGACTTGCCTGATGAGGCCGAAGCAACCCGTAACTGCATAGTATAGTTTTTTGTTGTCGTGATATTGACCGTATACTTTAACCACTCGTTAGCTTGTGTCCAACCAAGATAGTGACTGCTTTCTTTGCTGGCCAGCCCGATATCTGCTGACTCTGCAGTTCTGTATCTATTACCGGCATTCCCCGTTGTCCTATCATAATAAGCAATATTCAGCCCCCCGTTGTCATAATCTTCTGCTTGTATAATACCAGGTATCAGGCGGGCTGTTCCACCATAGGGGGTATTGGTACCAGTCGGTGAAGAAGGCCCTGCACTTACTGAATAGGTATATGTTCTGCCGTTTGTTTTAGGGTTACTGTTGTCTGAGGCGGAAAAATATAGCATTACAGTTGAGCCATCACTCCAATGGCTGAACCGCCCACCTCCCAATGTTAGTATCTCATTATGTATTGAATGTGGTGGCTGTAGTTCTACGCCATTTTCGAAAATTCGTAATACAGACCTGGAAGGATTGGCTGCATTATCCGGGAGAGTTCCAAAATCCTGAATTACATAATATCCATATCCTCCTGCTGATACAGCCTGGGGAATATTAATTGAATTTGCGCCTGTTGTCGTCACAGTACCTGATACTACCACACTTACTTCATCAAGTGCAGTAAGACCACCATTATCAGTTACAGTAAGTCTGAAGACATATGTTCCTGCAACGAGGTTGGAGGCGCTCAAAGTACTGCTAGTTGCTCCAGAAAGAACTGGGGACGACGGACCACTTTGAAGAGTCCATGCATATGTTGTAATGGTTCCATCAGCATCAGAACCACTACCTGTTAGTAAGATATTGTTTACTGGCAGGATTATATTTCTGTCAGCTCCTGCATTTGCAACCGGCGCTTGGTTTGCAGGTGGTGTTATGGTAGTACTACCACTTTCAAATGAACCAAGATCAGGGGCTGTACCAATAAACGGAAGTCCTACGTTAATGCCCGCATTGATGAGGTCAGAGCCAGTTGCGAGTTTAAGGAAAGAGAGATTAGGCAAACTACCATCTCCCTGTCTTGTTCCGTCTGCTCCGGCAGAAGAAATACTTATAAAATCTGCATTGCTGACTGACACCCCTCCATTCCAGCTATTATGTGAAACATTGGTGCCACTCTGGATCTCACTTCCCCAAATACCATTATTATAGTTCAGGTTATTTTTAAATATTTGGCTAACAGAAGTATTAGCACCGAAGAAGTACCCATTACTACGATTTCCAAATGCTGTGTTATTATAAAATGCCATGAGGCAAGTAGTATTAGTTTGTGCATTCTGGTCAAAACCATTAACTCTGTTTTCAAATGCAAAACATCCTGTTACTGTTCTGTAAATGACAGAAGAGCCGCTTTGATCTGTTGCCGTTGGTCCGAGCTTAAATCCCTGTCCATCGCCTGCCTGGGTAAAGGTTCCCGGCTGATATCCGTTCCAAAAGGCCCAGCAGTTCTTGAATGTAACTACAGCATTGGTGCCATACAGATCAAACCCGTCATCACTGCACCACCATGCCCGGCAGCCATCAAAGGTATTTCTTGTGGAAGGATCGCCACCGGTAATATTGAAACCATTTGCTCCGCCCCACCCGCTATACTTGTCGCCAATATGGTGAACATCCACATTCTTCAGCAGGTTATCATCGGATCCTCCCTGGAAATAAATGCCATATCCTTCAATATTGTCAACTTCAGTCATCTCTATTGTTGAATTATCAACATTGAAAAGGATCATTCCAGCAGGAGTGTTTATGTTAGCCGGGTTTTGTTTCAGACCTGTAATTCTGATTCCTTTTAAATACAAGTAACGGCAATTTTCAATTTTCAAACCTACAGGGCCATCACCGGGTGAGCCAAGAATGAGCTGATCATCCATATTGAAAACTGGTTTTTCTCCGGGATAATTAACAATATAAATACTGTCAGAGAGGGTGCCATTCAGGTTTGAAATATATGATCTGTTTACCTGGCTGGTTGATTTGGTAATTCGGTAAGTTCCGCCTCTCAGGTAAGCAATATCTCCCGGAGTTAGTACCGAAGAGAGTTTATCTAAGGTTTTAAAAGGTGAGCTTAGCGTACCTGCATTGTTGTCATCGCCTGAGGGGGAAACATAATAAGTATTCCCGGAAATTCGAAATACTGCCTGGTTTGCTGATAGAGTTTCTCCTGTCGGTTCTTCAGTAAATTGCTGATCATATTCTTTCTGACAGGCAGTTATCAGAAGCAATCCAGAAAACATTACAAGTAAAATGAGCAAATGTTTCCTGTCATAGGAAACCCCTGAGGGGTGAAAATTGAGTCTTAACCGGTTTTTCATTCTTTGTACTTTTTGTGAGTTTCTAAAAATGTGTTTCATGCAAAATGGATATTGGTTTAATAGTATTATGGTTATGTGCAATACAATACCTGTGTCATTCGCCGGATAGGGCGAATGGCATCAATGTTGTTGCCTGCAGTAATTATGGTGTCGTGAATAAGAAAATGAAAGAGTGGTTCATTTTCTTCTTAAGAGATTCTCAAATTTCAGGATATTACTCTTCTGTCACATTTCATTATTTCCTCATTTATTATTACGGATTTAAAATAAATTCAAAAACGTATTGCCACTTAGCCAAATTCGGTGCCAAATTTTTTTTATGTGGATAAGATCTTTTTTCCCCGGGCATTCCTGAAAATGTACTTATTGTAAAATGTGTGAAAATCTATTTGTTAGAAATGATAATAGATTTTGATCAACATTAATTCTTGATTTGAGTAAAGAATACGAGTAATTTGGAGTTGTAAAATGAAATTTTCTGATTAGGAGTTTAAAATTAGGGGTACGACGAACAAGCGAGGGGTGTGTTTCAAAGTGGAGATATCAAAATTTAAGTAGTAGCCTCGACAGG
>CAZTKV010000019.1:0-4234 GCA_964614285.1 uncultured Chitinophaga sp.
GGTAAAAATTTCTTTGCATCTACAAAAATACCATGACCACCAATCGGTCTTACAATTGGTATTCCATACTCAATCATTTTCTCACCGAGGTAGATCACTTGTCCTACTCTTGCATGAATATGATCATCACTCACACTTTCTTTAATTCCAATGGCCATGGCTTCCATATCACGACCAGCCAATCCTCCGTATGTATGTAACCCTTCATACACCACCACCATATTTCTTGCTTCTTCAAAAACATCCCAATCATTAATGGCTAAAAAACCGCCGATATTTACCAGGGCGTCTTTCTTAGCACTCATAGTGGCACCGTCTGTATATGAGCAGATCTCTTTAACGATCTGTTTGATTGATTTTTTCTCATAACCCCTTTCTCTTCGCTGAATGAAATGTGCATTTTCAGCCACCCTGGTCATGTCATGAATAATACGGATACCATGTTTTTTAGTCAGAGCTCTTATTTCCTTAAGGTTTTTGATACTGATCGGCTGACCACCTGCCATATTTACACTGGTGGCGATGCTTACATACGGAATCCTCTTTGCTCCATATTTGTTGATCAGCCTTTCCAGTTTATCTAAGTCTACATTTCCCTTAAAAGGATATTCGTTTTCGGAGTCGTGGGCTTCATCTATGATAATATCTTCAAATTTACCTCCGGCGAGTTCCTGGTGCAACCGGGTTGTGGTAAAGTACATATTGCCCGGAATAATATCGCCTTTCTTTATCAGGATTTTGGAGATGATATTTTCAGCGCCACGGCCCTGGTGTGTGGGAACTAAATATTTATAACCATAAGTATCCTTTACTACTTCTTCAAGATGGTAGAAATTCCTGCTTCCGGCATAAGCTTCATCACCCATCATCATACCTGCCCACTGCTGATCACTCATGGCCGATGTACCACTGTCCGTGAGCAGATCTATATAAACATCTTCTGATTTCAGAAGAAAGGTGTTGAACCCGGCTTCCTGCATCGCTTTTCTCCGATGAGCAGCAGTTGTCATTTTCAACAACTCCACCATTTTTATCTTGTAAGGTTCAGCCCAGCTTCTTTTTATTCCATGTTTCATTTAAAACGATTTTAATTAAGAGGTTTTAGTTTAGCAGTAAAATGCCTGAGCAGGGGAGTTTCTTCAGTGATGGTAAGTCCTTTTAGCTCTTTTCTTTTCTTAAATACTTCAATGATCACTTCAGCTACATAATCAACATGACTTTGTGTGTACACCCTTCTTGGAATCGCTAGTCGTACTAATTCCATTTGCGCCGGAATGAGTTTACCATTCTCATCGTATTTTCCAAACATAAGCGAGCCGATCTCTACGGCACGGATACCACCTTCTTCATATAAGGCACAAACCAATGATTGTCCGGGGTATTGCTCAACCGGGATAGCTGGCAGGAATGCTTTGGCGTCAAGATAAACAGCATGTCCTCCGGCTGGTTGCATGACGGGTACTCCGGCTTCAATCAGTTTATTAGTCAGGTATTCAATACTTCTTATCCGGTATTGCAGGTAGTTTTCATCCATTATTTCCTGTAAACCGATTGCCACGGCTTCAAGGTCACGACCTGCCAGGCCACCATAAGTAGTAAAGCCTTCAGTGATGATCAGGAGATTTCTGCAACGGATAGCCAGGTCCAGGTCCTTCATGGCAAGGAAGCCGCCGATATTAGCAAAGGCGTCTTTCTTGGCACTCATCGTACAACCATCTGCATAAGAAAATAATTCCCTTGCAATTTCGGGCACAGATTTCTGCGCATAGTCTTTTTCACGGAGTTTAATGAAGTATGAATTTTCTGCGAACCTGCAAGCATCAATAAACAACGGGATATTATACTCATCACAAATCTTCCGTACATCTTTGATATTCTGCATACTTACCGGCTGGCCTCCTCCCGAATTATTAGTTACGGTAATGATGATCATCGGGATATTGGAAGCCCCTTTTTCTTTTATCACTTTTCGAAGCGCTTCAATATCCATATTCCCTTTGAAAGGGGCGGGAACAGTGGGATATTTTCCTTCTTCACATAAGCAATCTATTCCTTCTGCACCGGAGAATTCAATGTTGGCCCTGGTTGTATCAAACAAGGTATTACTGATAAAATACTTTCCTTTGCCACCAAGAATGGTGAAGATGATCTTTTCAGCAGCTCTTCCCTGGTGAGTAGGAATGATATAAGGCATGTTAGTAATACTTCGTACCGAGTCTTCGAACTTGAAAAAACTATTACTGCCCGCATAAGATTCATCTCCCTGCATAATGCCCGCCCATTGGTTGCTGCTCATAGCACTGGTACCACTGTCGGTGAGCAGATCTATAAGTATGTCATTTGCTCTGATGCGGAAAGAATTATAATCAGCGGTGGCCAGAATTTTTTTTCGTTCTTCTTTAGTAGTAAAAAAGATTGGCTCCACCGATTTGATGCGAAAGGGTTCAATGATTGTTTTCATTTATGAATTTTAAACAGCCTTGTTGAGGACTGATGGAAAAAATTGTTACTTACAAGATGTTATAAGAAGAATCAGGTAGGTTTGCGGATGATATTTTTCCAGATGTACATAGATAAAAAAGCCTGCCCAAAAATAGAGGGGGTAGGCTTCCCGGGGTATGACTTTTATCAGGCGCCGAACTGTTTCAAGTGGTGGTCAATATGCTTCCAGGTGGCTTTGCTCCATTGTTCTTTGGTCAATCTGCCAAAAATGGGATGCTTTTCATTGACCATATCAGCTTCTGTAAAACGGCTTACCATATCCATTAGTTTATTCCTTTCCAGTTCAAAATCTTTAGTTTTACCGGTCATGATGAATGTTTTGTCAGTTGGTAAACCCTGCTTCCAGGGCTTCTCATCATACAGCTTCTTTTTAAAAAGCGGGAGGATTAATTTCATCAGCAAGTTGCCTTTTACGGTGTGGGTACCCATTGCTACTCCAATCGGTACCTGCAGATGAGCCAGCATCTGGGCTACATCCATTTTACCCCATTGGCGCTGTGATTGCGGACTAAGCTTAATAAGCCGGTTAATGATTTCTTGTTTTACTGCTGTGTCAAATAGATTCTTTATTTCCATGGTTAATGCTTTCAGATCCGTAAGATCGGAAATTTTCTGAATTGATTTGTGTAGCAGACCACAGCAGCATTAATTTACTTTATGTCATATTGATACAGTAGCCAATACTTTTTCTTTTAACCATTGGTACCAATCGGACAAACCTTCGCCACTGGTGCAGCTTAGTTCAATGAACTTCAGTTCCGGATTTACTTGTCTTGCATACTCTTTCACTTTTTCCATGCTAAACGGAACATAGGGAAGCAGATCGGTCTTGTTAATGATACAAAGACTGGAAGTATGAAACATGTCAGGATACTTAATAGGTTTGTCATCACCTTCGGTAACACTGATGATAACTACTCTTTCATTTTCGCCAAGATCAAACATAGCCGGACAAATGAGGTTGCCGACATTTTCAATAAAGAGAATTGAGTTTTCTGCGGGCTTTATACCCTGTAAGGCATGCAGGATCATGTGTGCATCAAGGTGGCAGCCTTTACCCGTATTTATCTGTACTACTTTAGAGCCTGTAGCATGGATCCGGTCTGCGTCCCTTGAAGTTTGCTGATCACCTTCAATTACATAAAAATCGAATTGGCCTTTCAGATCTGTCAGTGTTTTTTCCAGTAATGATGTTTTTCCAGACCCCGGAGAGCTTACCAGGTTCAAGGCAAGCATATTTTTTGCATCAAAATAACCCCTGTTCCGCTCTGCCAGCAGATTATTTTCATACAGTACGTCCTTCTCAATATCTATAATGGTTTTTCCATGCAGGTGATTATGTTCATGGTTATGATGATGTTCGCCAGCTTGAATGGCAGAAGAAGTATTTATATCACATCCGCAAGTAGCACACATAAAAAAGATTTAGTTAGTTTGCTGATTTAGCCTGATGCATTTATTCAGACTTTTATTTTTTTTGCTGCCGTACTGTGATATCTTTTTATCAGGAGTATTGCTATCGCCACCACAATAAATACAGATATTACATGTTCTGGTTCAATAAAATAATGTTTAATGGTAAATCCATGTGTATGCCCGTGACCTTCATGTGCAAAAGCTGCAACATTAAATAAAGTAGCAGCAATGGTTAATATATTTCTTTTCATGCCTGGCATTTTAATATGTCAATATTATCTTATTAACCCCTGCCAATCGCTGATTTTCATCAAAG
>CAZTKV010000019.1:4334-7087 GCA_964614285.1 uncultured Chitinophaga sp.
TCTTGCTATAGGCACCCGGAATGGAGAGCAGCTTACATAATTCATTCCAATGCGATGACAGAACTTTACACTTTCCGGGTCGCCACCATGTTCACCGCAGATACCCACTTTCAGGTTGGGTTTGGTAATACGTCCTCTTTCAGTACCGGCTTTGATCAACTGACCGATACCTTCCTGGTCAATGGTCTGGAAAGGATCATCGGGCAAAATTTTCAGATCAAGGTATTTTGGCAGGAAGCCACCGATATCATCCCGGCTGAAGCCAAAGCTCATTTGTGTGAGGTCGTTGGTGCCGAAACTGAAGAAGTCTGCTGATTTAGCCATGTATTCTGCCCTTAATGCAGCTCTTGGTGTTTCAATCATCGTACCATAGAGATAAGGTATTTTACGCATGCCCATCTTTTCGCAGACTTCTTTATATACTCTATCCACTATTTCTTTCTGATGGCGCAGTTCATGCCATATCACTGTTACTGGTACCATTATCTCCGGCAATGCTTTCTTTCCAGCCTTTAATAATTCGGCAGTGGCCTCAAAGATGGCCCTAACCTGCATTTCGGTTATTTCAGGGTAGCTGATACCAAGCCGAACACCACGATGACCCAGCATCGGGTTGTTTTCATGCAGAGCAAGTACCCGTCTGTTCAGCATACCCATACTGATGCCCAGTTCTTTGCTGAGTTGCTTCAGTTTTTCTTTATCATGGGGAACAAATTCATGCAGTGGCGGATCAAGCAGGCGAATAGTAACGGGATAGCCGTTCATAACTTTCAGTGTATCCTTCACGTCTTTTTTCACATACTTGAACAATCCATTCAATGCTTCTCTTCTTTCTTTTTCTGTTTTGCTGACGATCATTTTTCGAAGCTGGAACAAAGGTTCTTCACTTCCCTCTCCATAGAACATGTGTTCTGTTCGGAATAAACCAATGCCCTCTGCGCCAAACTTCACGGCATGTGTGGCATCTTCAGGAGTTTCTGCATTGGCACGGACACCGATCTGTTTTGTTTTATCTACCAGTTTCATCAGGTCTTTATAAGATTGGTTCTTGTCTATATCAATGTCCACTAGCGCCATACTTCCCTCGTAAACCAGTCCCTTTGTTCCATTCAGACTTATCCAGTCGCCTTCTTTGATAATGACACCATTTTTTGCATGGAAATTTTTTCCATCACTGTGTATCTCAATATCGCCACAACCGACAATACAACATTTACCCCATCCTCTTGCTACCAGTGCAGCATGCGATGTCATACCACCCTTAGTAGTGAGTATAGCCTGTGATTTATGCATACCATCGACATCTTCCGGTGAAGTTTCTTCTCTTACCAGGATCACTTTTTCTCCCCTTGCAGCCCACGCTACGGCATCAGCTGAAGAAAATACTACACGGCCTTTGGCTCCACCGGGTCCTGCCGGCAAACCCTTGGCAATAACAGGAGCAGTTAGTTCTGCTTTAGGATCAAGCATGGGGAGCAATAATTCAACTAACTGGTTCGGGCCAACCCTCATAATGGCTGTTTTTGCATCAATTAGCTTTTCCTTGTGCATCTCTGTGGCCATACGTACAGCAGCCACACCATTTCTCTTACCGACCCTGCATTGTAACATAAAGAGTTTTCCTTTTTCAATGGTGAACTCAATGTCCTGCATATCTTTATAGTGTTGCTCAAGTCTTCTCTGGTAGCTGTATAATTCTTTATATAATGATGGCATTAATTTTTCCAGTGATGTATAATGCTTGCTCTGGTCATTCATAGAATATTCATTCACCGGAGCCGGAGTTCGGATACCTGCTACCACATCTTCACCTTGTGCATTCACCAGGTATTCACCATAGAATTTATTTTCTCCATTACCCGGGTTTCTTGTAAAAGCTACACCGGTACAGCTATCTTCTCCCATATTTCCAAATACCATAGCCTGTACATTTACAGCAGTTCCCCACTCATGTGGTATCTTTTCAATACGACGGTATTCGATAGCTCTCTTTCCATTCCAGCTGGCGAATACAGCGCCGATACCACCCCACATTTGCTCATAGGGATCATCCGGGAATTCTGTTCCTAAAACTTTCTTCACAGTTTTCTTGTAGTCTTTGACCAATTCTTTTAATTCATCAGCAGAGAGTTCTGTGTCGCTTTTATATCCCTTATTGTGTTTGATATGCTCCAGTTTTTCATCCAGCATTTTGCGGATTCCTTTGTCTCCTTTTGGCTCAATGCCACCGGCCTTTTCCATTACTACATCTGCATACATCATTATCAAACGACGATAAGCATCATAGGCAAAACGTTCATCACCGCTTTGTGCAATGATCCCCTTGATGGTGGTTTCATTTAAACCAACATTCAGCACAGTTTCCATCATACCAGGCATACTTCTCCTGGCACCTGAACGAACTGACAACAATAAAGGGTTAGCAGAATCACCGAATTTTTTGCCGGTAAGTTTCTCCATTTTCTCCAGCGATTCCTGTACCTGTGCTTTTAGAGACCTGGGGTAGGTTTTTTTATTGGCATAGTAATAAGTGCAGACTTCTGTTGTAACCGTAAAACCAGGCGGAACAGGTAAGCGTAATTTCGGATGACCAGCCATTTCAGCTAAATTGGCACCCTTACCGCCCAGCAAATTTTTCATTGATTCATTTCCATCGGCTTTGCCGCCACCGAAGAAGTAGACATACTTTCCGGCTTTTGTTTTTGTTGCCATAATATAAAAGCTTTTGTGCTCTGCATAGTTATGGCTAAACC
>CAZTKV010000019.1:7187-26271 GCA_964614285.1 uncultured Chitinophaga sp.
GTTTTTGTTGCCATAATATAAAAGCTTTTGTGCTCTGCATAGTTATGGCTAAACCATCTGAATAACGGAAACACAGGTCAGCGGAAATCCTGATTCTTATCATTTTCAAAGAGGGCAGATGCCGGTATCAGATCATACCCGTCAGGCAAAACTCTTTGCTATGGAAAGGACTATTTGTATTCGTAGTAGGGGATGTCGTCATGGCTCTCTGTTTCCTTTTGCTGCCAGTAGGCAAGAGTAACGATATGGCCATTTTTTGTTTTTAGCATTCTGCCAAAGACTGCATTGACGGGATTGAAGGTATAATCTGTAACGCCTATAGTAAAGGTTTGAGGTTCGCTGTTTGAAGTTTGAGGCTGTGGCGTTTCTTCGCTACCCTCAACTGGTTTTGGTGCTGGGGCTGCTTTAGGAGGCGGGCTTGCTGCTGTTACTACCTTATAACCATTATACTCCAGCAACTCTTTAAGGAAAGCAACCCTTTCCGGTTTTACATTCTTTTCTACAATGCCGCATTTGACACCGTCGAGTTCTTCGAATTCATGATTTTTATTGAGTGCCATAGCTGTTAATGTAATGTTTTGATATATTCGAAGATCCAGCTTAACAAACCGATCAAAATAATACCTGCACCACAGATGACCAAAGCCAGTTTTACCACTGGGCTTACTTTGATTGGCTCCACCGGGTTATCATTTTTATCCATGAACATGGCTCTTACTACCCGCAGGTAATAATAGAGAGAGATGATCATGTTTAATGCAGCTACAAGGATAAACCAGTAGGCTGCTTTAGCACCGCCGGCTGTTAACAGGAACAGCTTTCCAAAAAAACCGGCAGTGGGAGGGACACCAGCCAATGAGAACAATGCTAATGCCAATATCCAGCTGAGAAAAGGATTGGTTTTATATAATCCTTTGTAGTCGTCAATGTTCTCTTTGCCTGTATGTTCAGCAATCACAGCCGCTACACCAAAAGCGGCGAGGTTGGAGAATACATAGATAAGTACAAAATATACCACTGCGGTAATACCCATGTAATCGTTGCTGCTGATACCAACCAGGATAAAACCCACCTGTGCGATAGAAGAAAAAGCAAGAAAACGTTTGATATTCTGCTGGCGCAGGGCAAATAAATTTCCGATCACCATCGTCGCAATTGCCAGTATCACAAGCAGAGTATACCACATATCCTGCATCGGCTGAAACATCTTATACAGCACTGTAATGAATATGAATGCTACGGATCCTTTTGATACAACTGATAAAAAGGAAGTGACAGCCATTGGAGATCCTTCATACACATCGGCTGTCCACAGGTGAAAAGGGACAATTGATAATTTAAATGCGAATGCCGTAACTATGAATATAAAAGCAAGTATTTGTACAGAGGAACCATCAAGCTGAGCAGTTATTTCAGGGAAACTAATAGTGCCAGTGGCGCCATAAAGTAAAGAGATGCCAAACAGTAAAATACCAGAAGAGAAGGCCGAAGAAAGGATCATTTTCATGGCACCCTCTGAAGAACGTTTTTTCTCCAGGTCAAAATTGGCCATTGCAGCAACGGGTATAGTGGCCAGTTCCAGCGATAAATAAAATATCAACAGGTTGCTGCTGGAGATCATCAGGAACATGCCAAGCAATGCAGATAACATCAGCATAAAAAACTCTGGCAGGTGCCCGGTCTTTTTGAGCCAGTCAGAGCAAAGCAATGAAATAAGATATACGGCAAGACTTAAGATATTTTTCTGGAAAGCGATCAAAGGGGTGGTGTAGAACATATCCCCGAAAAGATTTCCTGTTTTATTGAAAAAGAAACCAGCTATGAAATTCAGCAGCAGCAATACCTGCACCAGTGATAGTAATGATCCATTCTTCATCCCTTTGCCGATCTTAATAAACAGCAAAAGGAAGATGATGGCTGTAACCACCAGTTCACTTTTCATTAATGTAAAAAACTCATTCATCCGGTCAGGTTTTATTTTCCATCGATCCTGTTCATAATTTCTTCGGCTGCTGGTCTCAGTAAATCATTTAGCCAGCCCGGGGCAATACCAATAGCTAAAATCCCGGCTACTAATATTATAGCAGCCAGTTTTTCGTTCCAGGCTGCATCTTTCAATTGTAAATGGCTTTCGTTTTTAACCGGCCCCATCATCGTTTGCCCGGTTGCCCTTAAAATATAGACTGCTGTTACCACGATTGACATGGCCGCAGCAATAGTGGCAATGCGGTGGAATGCGTCAGTATTTTCCCAGGAGCCCATGAAAACAGTCATCTCTGCTACAAAGCCACTGAATCCCGGCAAGCCTAAAGAACAAAGACCTACAATGAAGAAGACGGTGCTAATAAAAGGCATCACCTTCATGAGTCCCCCCATTTCGCCTACCATACGGGTATGAGTCCGGTCATACACCATACCAATTACGGCGAAGAAAAGAGCCGTCATCAAACCATGTGATACCATTTGCATCAGGGCACCGGTAATTGCTGTTTGCGTCAGCATGCCGATACCCAATAAGCTAAAACCAACATGGCTTACTGACGAGTATGCATTGATATATTTCAGGTCCTTCTGCATCATGGTAGCGAAAGCACCGTATAAGATAGCAATTGCAGAAAGTATGATGATGATATCAGCATATTCTTTTGCCCCTTCCGGTAACAAATACGTAGCAATTCGCAAACATCCATAACCACCCAGTTTCATAGAGATGCCGGCCAGGAACATGGAACCGGCTGTTGGTGCAGAGGAGTGGCCATCAGGCACCCAGGTATGTAAGGGGAACAAGGCAGTAAACACACCAAAACCAACAAAAAGTAAAGGAAACAACAGGTTTTGTATGTTGACGGGAATATCTGTTTTAGATAATGCCAGTATATCAAAGCTGTGACCGGCGGTAAAATATAGTCCCAGCATGCCGACTAAGATCAATGCAGACCCTCCCATCAGCATCAGGGCCAGTTTATTGGCGCTGTATTCTTTTTTTCCACTTCCCCAGATACCGATCAGAAGATATTTGGGTATCACAGATATTTCAAGGAAGAAAAAGAGTATGAACAGGTCAAGCGAGATAAAGAAGCCATAAGCGCCTAACCCAAGCAGTAGCAGCAGGAAGTAGAATTCTTTTGTCATTTTCTCTATATTCCATGATACCAGCACACCAGCAGCAACAACAAGAGAAGTCAGTAATATCATGGCCACAGATATGCCATCTACTCCAAAATGAAAATTGATATTGAGTGAATCGAATAGTTTATGATTCTGTTCAAATAACATTTGTGCAGAATTATTTTCTGCTCTTTCCTGCCGAAAGGCAAACAACAGAGCAAAAGCCAGTATGATCTGGATTATTGAGCCAAGCAGGGATATCCATTTTACCTGTTGCTTATTGCGGGAAAATAATACCGCAACAGCTGTTAGTAAAGGAGCTCCTATGAGTAATAAAAGATTCATCAATTCTTATTTATCAAAATATGCTATCTCCATACATAAATGAACAATACAGCCAGTATGATTACTCCGCTTAAAAAATAAATTGCATATTGTTGTACTTTACCTGATTGTATTTTCTTGATTCCTTCTGAAACTGCCTGGGTAGTATTACCAGTCAGGTTTATCAGTCCATCGACCACATTCCTGTCGAACCAGGCAGCAGGTTTCCCGATTAAGTTGAACAATACTTTCTTTGTAATGAACAGGTATATTTCGTCAACATAAAATTTGTGATAAGCTGCTTTGTATATTCCACTTAGTGATGTTGCCAGTTTATCAGGTCTGCTGTTCTGTTTTTTATATAACCACATTGCTGTTAAGATTCCTGCCAGCCCTAAAGCTACCGGAGCAATAGAGAACCGGAGATGGAAATGTGATTCAAGTGCTTTTCCATCCGTACTTACAAATTCACCAAAGGGAATGAAACCGGCTGCCGCAGCACCCACAGCTAATAAAACAAGCGGTAACATCATAACAAAACCACCTTCTCCATGTTTGTCACCATGCACTTCATGCTGCTTGTTCCAGAAAATGCTGAAGTATAAACGGAACATATAAAATGCAGTAAGTCCGGAAGTAATTAATGCAATCCAGTAAATCGCCATATTGTTTTGATAAGCGGCCAATAAAATTTCTTCTTTGCTGAAGAAACCTGCAAATGGAGGTACACCTGCAATAGCAAGACAAGCTATTAAGAAAGTAATGTGAGTAACGGGTAAATATTTTCTTAATCCACCCATGTCTTTCATATCATTGCTATGTACATAATGTATTACTGCCCCTGCTCCAAGGAATAGCAATGCTTTGAACATGGCATGGGTAAACAAATGGAACATAGAAGCAGTATAACCCAATCCGCTTTCACCTCCATATTTAGAAACACCCAACGCAAACATCATGTATCCGATTTGTGACATAGTGGAATAAGCAAGTACTCTTTTAATATCTGTTTGTGTACAGGCAATGATAGCAGCAATGATAGCTGATACAGCACCAACCCAACCGACTATTTCCAATACGGCAGGTACTGTAATTGCAAATACAGGAAATAGTCTTGCTACCAGGTAAACACCGGCGACCACCATGGTGGCAGCATGAATCAATGCAGAAACAGGAGTGGGGCCTTCCATAGCATCGGGGAGCCAGATATGCAGCGGGAACATAGCACTCTTGCCGGCACCACCGATAAAAACTAATGCGGCGCCCCACGTCAATGCTGATGCGCCTAGAAAGGATGAAGTAGCTGCCGTTTTCACTGCATCCGAGTCAGGGGATGTAAGTGTGGCAATCATCGTATTAAAATCAAGTGTGCCTGATGAGTTAGAGAGGATTAATATACCGATCAGGAAGCCCAGGTCTGCAAAACGGGTTACAATAAACGCTTTTTTGCTGGCTGCCACAGCACTGGGTTTGTCGTAGTAAAAACCAATTAGCAGGAAAGAAGAAACCCCCACTAGTTCCCAGAAAATATATATCTGGAAGATATTGCTTGAGAGAACCAATCCAAGCATGGAGAAGGTAAACAAGCCAAGAAAAGCATAATAAGTAGGGAACCTTTCTTCGCCTTTCATGTAACCAAGACTATATATATGCACCATCAGGGAAACAAAAGTGACCACTACCAGCATCATGACAGAAATTGAATCAACAGCCATTCCCATATCAATCGATAAACCGGGAGAGAATTCCAGCCAGGTCAGTTTCAATAGAATGAATTGCTGGTATACACCATCAACCTTACCGTACACAAAAAAATACTCGTACGCTGTGTACAGGGCAAGGATGGTGGAAGTAAGTAAAAGGGCCGTTCCGATAAGGCCGGAACTATTTTTAAAGATCTTTCTGCCGAATAGGCCCAGCAATAAGAACCCGGCAAGCGGCAACAAAGGAATCAATGCTATAATAGTTGCGTTGGGCATATGGGTTTAATACTTTAAGTCTTCAGCATTCTCCACATCAATGGACTGGTGACTGCGGTATAAATTAATAATGATGGCTATGGCTACAGCAGCTTCAGCCGCAGCAATAGCGATGATGAATAAGGTAAAGAACAATCCGTCCAGTTTGCCGGGCCACAGGTATTTATTGAATGCAATAAAATTCAGGTTCACACTGTTCAATATCAGCTCAATACTCATCAGCATGGTGATGAGATTTCTCCGGGTAAGAAAACCATACACGCCGATAAAGAACAATGCAGCACTGATGAATAAAATATGATATAGTCCGGGTTCCATCATTTTGTTTCAGGTTTACTTCTTAAGGCGATCACAATACATCCGATCATGGCAGCCAGCAATAACATCGAGATCACTTCAAATGGCAATGCATATCCTCCTTCTTTAGTGCTTAGCATATTCTGACCGATGTTTGACATCGTAGGGCTTACCAGTGCTTTGTCAAAGTCGAACTCATGCTGGTACACCTGTACCATTGTTAATGCAAAACCGCAGAAAACGGCCAGTGCCGAAAATATTTTTCTGCCTGGTTTTTGTTTAGGTAATTTCTCCCCTGCCTGTTGGGTAAGAAATATGGAGAAGATGATCAGTACGACAATGCCTCCCACATACACTACTATTTGTACAGCAGCAATAAACTCATATTGTAACCAGAAATAAATGCCGGCAATACCGATCAGGGAAAACAATAAATATATGGCTGCACGGAATATCTGCCTGGTAGAAACAGACAATAAGCCGCAGGTCAGTGTCAATGCTGCCAGTAAGTAAAATATTATAGTTGAGCCAGTAATCATTCTACACCTTCCATGATTTTAGATCCGGGGTTATTTAAAATTTTAGTCAGTTCATTTCTGTCAAACACACTGTGTTCAAATGTCTGTGCCATTTTAATAGCATCAGAAGGGCAGGCTTCCACGCAGAGGTTGCACATGGTGCATAACTCCAGGTGATAGACAAGTTTATCAATTGCTTTTTTCTTTTTGCCTTCGGGAGTCAGTTCATTTTTAAAGATCACTTTAATGGTACCATTGGGACAGGCCAGTTCACAAGCCTGGCAGCCGGTACAACGATGTTCATTGTTCTCATTATGTGGCATCACCACTTCCCCTTTGAACCGTTCCGGCAAAACCAGTGTATCCCGGTTATCGGGATATTGCTGGGTGATGATCTCTTTGTGATGGGTGAAATAATACAAGGTCCGCTTCATGCCGACAAGCAATGACCTTACTCCCTTATAAACATCTTTTATGTACTTTGTAATAAACATAATTTTAAAAATGCCATTCCAATATTGCCATCGCTGTTACTATCAATAAGTTTATCATGCTTATTGGCAACAGGTATTTCCATTCCAGGTTCAGCAACTGGTCAATCCGTAATCTTGGGAATGTCCACCTGAACCACATGATGACGAATATTAAGAAAAACGTTTTTCCAAAGAACCATATACTGGATGGGATATAATCCATCACATGGTTGAACTGGGTCCAGTTACCGATATGGAATGGCATCCAGCCACCGAGAAACAGCGTTGCCCCAATCGCACAAACAATAAACACATTCACATATTCGGCGAGGAAGAATAATGCAAACTTCATCCCCGAATACTCGGTATGGAAACCGGCCGTTAATTCAGATTCTGCTTCTGCCAGGTCAAACGGTGCCCTATTGGTTTCTGCCGTCACAGCAATAATAAAGGTGACAAAAGCAATGACCATCGGAATATGCCCTTTAAAGATCCACCAGCCATCAGCCTGCGAATAAATGATATCAGAAACCTGTAAACTACCCGTCATTACTACAACGGCCAGTATGGATAAACCGGCAGATAGTTCATAGCTGACGATCTGGGCGCCACTTCGCATCGCACCCATCAGAGAATACTTATTATTACTTGCCCATCCTGCCATCAGGATACTGATTACCATGATGGAAGAGATAGCGGAAACATACAGCACACCAATATTTAAATCCCACAATTGAAAATCTTTGGCAAATGCAATGGGTGCCATCAACAGCATAGCAACGATCATGGCGACAAAAGGGGCGAGGTTGAATAATAATTTATCGGCACCATTTGGCGTCAATCCTTCTTTCACCAATAACTTTAACGTATCCGCCAACGATTGAAGCATCCCTTTCGGGCCAACACGGTTCGGGCCAAGTCGTATCTGCATCCAGGCAGATACTTTTCTTTCCATGATGACCAGCACCAAACCCAATGCAGCAAACAAACCAATCACTGCAACTCCTGCCAGCACCATTTCAATGATCAATGTCATTGTAGGGTTGAAGGTTTCGCTTAACCATTTATGCAGATTGTTCGCTATGTTAGAAAAACTCCACATTATCTGTCTATATCAGGTATTACTAAATCTAATGTTCCCATCATCGCTACTAAATCGCCCAGCTTACTGCCCCTGGCAATATGATCCAGTACAGAAAGGTTAGAGAATCCGGGTGAACGGAATTTTATCCTGTACGGGGTGGTGCCACCTTCACTTACAATATATACACCCAATTCGCCACGGGCCGTTTCCACTCTTGTATAAAATTCTCCTTTGGGTAATTTCAATACGGCTTTTGTCTTCGCCTGGAAATCTCCTTCAGGAATATTATCGATCAGTTGTTCAATAATGCGGATAGATTGCTGCATCTCCCGGATACGAACCATATAACGGGCAAATGAGTCGCCGCCTGTTTCCAGTACTTCATCAAATTCCAGCTTATCATATATTTCGTAGGGATATATTTTTCTTATATCACAACTCACGCCGCTGCCTCTTGCCGCGGGGCCTGAACATCCGTAAGAAACAGCATCTTCTGCAGATAAATAACCAACATTCTTCATCCTGTTCTGAAAAATAATATTGCCGGTTACCAGTTCATCATATTCATGGATCTTACGTTTATATAATTGCATGAATTCTTTCACCTTCTTCTGGAAATTTGGATGCAGGTCCTGCATTACACCACCGGGCACCATATAATTCATGGTCAATCTTGCACCACAGGTTTCTTCCATTATATCATTAATGCTTTCTCTTTCCCTGAAAGCATGAAAGAAAGGGGTAAAGGCGCCAAGATCCATTGCCATAGCGCCCCACCAAAGTTCATGGGAGGCAATTCTTGTGAGTTCGTCCATCAGCACTCTTATTACTTGTGCCCTTGGTGGAACTTCTACCTGCAACCCCTTCTCAACGCATAAAGCGCAGGCATGATTATTAATATGAGAAGAAAGATAATCCATCCGGCTGGTGACATAGATGAATTGCCGGTAACTGAGGCTCTCACACATTTTTTCGATAGAACGGTGTATATACCCCAGGTGTGGCTCAACCTTTTTGATCGTTTCACCGTTCAATGTAATGACCAGGTGCAATACACCGTGTGTAGCAGGATGTTGTGGTCCTACATTTATGATGATGTTGCCTTCAGTTGTTGTGCCTACTTCTTCAAACATATCAGAGTTTGATCATATTAATAGGATCTTCAAAATCTTTTCTTAAGGGATTTTTCCCTTCCCATCCGTCAGGCAATATCAGTAATCTCAGATCGGGATGGTTGAGGAAATTCACTCCAAACATTTCATATACTTCTCTTTCATGAAATTCAGCAGTTCTCCAGATATGGGAAACTGTCTCAATTTCAGGGTTACTTCTGTCCAGTTTTGATTTGATAACTATATTATGCCTGTATTTGGTAGAAGATAAATGATATACCATGGTGAGATGTGTCTTCCAGTCAATACAGGTCAGGCAAAAGAGGTAATCGAAGTATAAGGAATCGTCATTGCGAAGTTGTTGTGCCAGCGGTAACCAGTCTTTCGGCTCAATATTAATAGTGAGCCATTCTCCACCTTCTTCAAAAGTGGCTGCTGGCAGCAATTCGGTTATTTTGACTTTCAATTCTTCGTTCGACATAGTTATTCTTTGTCCTTTCTTATCTGTTCCCTTGTCAGTCCGCTTTTTATCTTTTCCTGCAGTTTTATCAATGCATGAAGCAAAGCTTCAGGCCTTGGCGGGCAACCGGCTACATATACATCCACCGGTATCACATGGTCGGCACCTTTTACAACAGAATAAGTATTATAGAAGAATGGGCCGCCACTGATAGCACAGGCACCCATGGCAATCACATATTTCGGATCAGCCATCTGGTCGTACAATCTTTTCAATACAGGGGCCATTTTATTTACAATGGTACCGGCAATGATGATAACATCGGCCTGGCGGGGTGTAGCTCTGGCCACTTCAAAACCAAAACGGGAGAAATCATATTTGGCGCCGGCTACCGCCATGTATTCTATGCCACAGCAGCTGGTAGCGAAGGTCAGCGGCCATAAAGAATTTGATCTTGCCCAGTTGATAACATCATCTAATTTACTAAGGACGATGCCGCCACCCGGCGTTTCATGTATCTGGCCAGGGAAATCACTTTTGGCTGTTTGTTGCTTTACATCCATTTTAAGGCACCTTTCTTATGGGCATATAGAAAGCCCATGAATAAAATGAAAAAGAAAATGACAATTTCAATCAATGCTACCCAACCCATATTTTTTGCTACCACAGCCCAGGGGTATAGGAAAACAAGCTCCACATCAAAAATCAGGAAGATGAGAGCAAATAAGTAATAGCCTACATTTAATTGTATCCATGTCTTACCCTGGGTAGGGATACCACATTCGTAAGGCTCACCTTTTTGTTTATTCTTTGAAGCCTTGAGTACAAAAGTGGAAAGAAGGATCGCAATACCGGAGAAGGCAATGGCGGCAATAATTAATACTATGAGCGAGGAAGCACCCATATGCAGTTTGATTTGTACGAATATAGCAACTATGCGTTAAAACCAAATATGACAGTTATCAACGGTCAGGTTGCTGAATATCATAATTAAATTGAAATCATATCAGAGGGCACTACCCATACAATTCCTGGTGAATTGCTTTTTTGTCATATCCCATTTCTGTAATTCTTTTTTTCGCTTCATCAATCATATGTTTCCAGCCGCAGAGGAAAAAATAGGCATCCTGTTTTTCTTTACAGAGATCTTCATATATTCCATGCACATACCCATTATGTCCTTCCCAGTGTTCACGGGATAAAGTGGGATGATAGTGAAAACCAGGTAATTTTTCTTCCAGCACTGTCAGCTCTTCATAATAAAGAAGGTCAGCTTTATTACGGCAACCAAAGATCATGTGAATATTCTTTACAGGTATATTGTGCCGGTAAATATGATTGACCATGCTCCTGAACGGGGCAATACCAGTACCGGTACATATCAGAAAAGTATCTTTTTCAATTTTCTCAGGTAAAGTAAATACTCCCTGTGCGCCGCGGAGGGTTAGCTCACTTCCAACTTTTATTTCACTGAAAAGGTAATTAGTGCCCAGGCCGCCTTCTGCCAGTACTATTAATAGCTCAAAAACATTTGTATCATCTGGCCATGATGCTATGGAATAGCTGCGCCAGCGTTTGTTTGGTTTTTCATGTATGGGCAGGTCCAGTGTTACAAACTGGCCGGGAATAAAATCAAATTTTTCCAGCTCCGGGATTTGAATCCAGAACCGCCTGGTATTATGTGTGTGATCGTCAATTTTGATGACTATGCCTTTCCGCCAGGGTTGAAGAGCCATTATTATCTGGTTTTGATAAAGATAAAACCAATAAGGGTATCTTTTATAATTAAAGGAATTTATTCTCCTTTTTTCCGGATGATCTATCTTTGTAACTCTCATGAGTGTAAAGGATTTGCTGGAACGGTATCAAAACACCCCCCGCCTTTTTCAACTGGCGGACAGGTTATCCTTTGCCCAAACACAAAAAATATATTTAAAAAATCTTCAGGGAAGTTCATCACAATTTGTGGTAGCGGCTGCTTTTTTGCATCCTTCCTGTTCACAGCTTAATCATCTTATTGTTTTAAATGATGCTGAAGAAGCGGCTTATTTCCATAATACACTGGAAAACCTGACAGAGGCACTGGATATTTTTTATTTCCCTTCTTCTTTCAAAAACAGGAAGAACTACCAGTTGCTTAATTCTTCCCATGTGATGCTTCGTACAGAAGCATTAACCAAAATTGCTGCTGGAGGAAATAAAAAGGTATTGGTGACATACCCGGAAGCCTTATTTGAGAAAGTTGTGTTGCCATCAACACTTTCTTCCAATATTATTCATATAAAATCAGGAGATAACCTGAAAGTAGAGGAGCTGTTATTGAAACTGGCAGATTATGGATTTGAGAGAACAGATTTTGTGTACGAGCCGGGGCAGTTTGCAATACGGGGGGGAATCCTTGATATTTATTCTTTCGGTAATGAAAAGCCGTACCGGGTTGAATTATTTGGCAATGATGTTGATTCCATCCGCATTGTTGACCCGGAGACACAGTTGAGTGAAAGAAAGTTATTGCAGGTAAGTATCATTCCGAATGTTGATACACAGTTTGAAAGTGAGGACCGGGTTTCTCTTTTTGACTTTTTGCCGGAGAATACGATTGTATGGATGCAGGATTATCAACTCTGTAAAGAGCATCTTGCAGATAGTGAAGAAGATCTCCATGCTTTCCTGAGGATAATGAATGAATCAGGTGTGTCGACAAGGGAAGCAGATACCGATAAAATAGAAAAAAAGAATGTAACAGCGGATGATTTCATAAATGCGGATAGTTTAAGAGATGAGCTGGGTAAGAAGCATTTGGTTGAATTTGGCTATCAGTCTTACCTCGCTGATTTTGAAATTGAATTCAATACAAAGGAACAGCCTGCATTTAACCGGCAGTTTGATCTGCTGATAAGGGATTTAAGAAGTTGGGAAGCAAAAAAATTTCAGTTATACATTTTCGCAGAAAACCCAAAGCAACTGGAACGGTTGCAAAGTATTTTTGATGACCTGAAGGCTGAAATTGCTTTTAATCCTATTGCCACTTCCATTCATGAAGGATTCATTGATGAAGATCAGAAAATTGTTTGCTATACTGATCACCAGGTTTTTCAGCGGTATCATAAATACAAAGTCAAGCAAGCATATAATAAGAACAAGGCCTTAACATTAAGGACACTCCGTGAATTACAACCCGGCGATTTCGTTACTCATATTGATCATGGAGTTGGTATTTTCAGTGGGTTGCAAAAACTGGAAGTGAATGGAAGATTGCAGGAAGCAGTCCGGCTGATCTATAAAGACACAGATATTTTGTATGTCAATATCAACAGCCTGCACAAAATCGCAAAGTATACCGGCAAGGACGGCAGTGTACCGAAAGTAAATAAACTTGGTAGCGATGTATGGAATAAGTTAAAAGAGAAAACAAAGACTAAGGTCAAGGAAATTGCTTTTGACCTGATAAAGCTTTATGCCAAACGAAAAGCACAGCAGGGCTTTCAGCATACGCCGGATAATTATATGCAAACGGAGTTGGAAGCTTCTTTTATTTATGAAGATACTCCTGACCAAAGCAAGGCGACTGCCGATGTAAAAAAAGATATGGAGTCTCCTGCTCCGATGGACAGGTTAGTGTGCGGTGATGTGGGTTTTGGCAAAACAGAAGTAGCCATCCGGGCTGCGTTCAAAACCTGTGTGGATGGAAAGCAGGCCGCCGTACTGGTGCCAACAACGATCTTAGCTTTTCAACACTATCAGACTTTCAAGGAAAGATTGAAGGATTTTCCTGTTACGGTTGATTATATCAATCGTTTCAAATCGGCGAAAGAAAAAAAGGAAACACTGAAGCGGTTAGAAGAAGGAAAAATTGATATTATCATTGGCACTCATGGATTATTGGGTAAGGAAGTAAAGTTTAAAGACCTTGGTCTGCTGGTGATAGATGAAGAACAGAAGTTTGGGGTTGGGCATAAAGAAAAAATTAAAACGCTTCGTACAGCTGTTGATTGCCTGACATTAACAGCTACTCCAATTCCACGAACATTGCAATTTTCTTTGATGGGAGCTAGGGATCTGAGTATTATGAATACCCCCCCGCCGAATCGTCAGCCGATCCAAACAGAAGTGCAGGTGTATAATGAGGATTTTATCCGGGAAGCCATTTATTTTGAAACAGAAAGAGGCGGACAGGTTTTCTTTATCTATAACAGGATTGCCGGGTTGGCAGAAATGGCAGCGATCATCCAGGCTCTTTGTCCCGACTTAAGTATTGGCTATGCCCACGGACAAATGGAAGGTCATATACTTGAAGAAAGGATCTTTGATTTTATTGACAGAAAGTATGATGTGCTTATTTGTACCAACATAGTAGAAAGCGGGGTAGATATCCCGAATGTGAATACTATTATTGTTAATAATGCTCACCAGTTTGGACTAAGTGATCTGCACCAGTTAAGAGGAAGGGTGGGCAGAAGTAATAAAAAAGCATTCTGTTATTTACTGGCTCCGCCAATGAGCACTTTGCCAAATGATTCAAAGAAACGATTGCAAACACTCGAACAACACAGCGAACTGGGAAGCGGTTTTCAGATAGCTATGAGGGATCTTGATATTAGAGGTGCCGGAAATATGCTGGGTGGAGAGCAAAGCGGATTTATGGCTGAGATTGGATTTGAGATGTACCAGAAAATCCTGGATGAAGCTATCAAAGAATTAAAAAGGACAGAGTTTAAAGAATTGTTCAAAGAAGAAATTGCAAAGCAGGATGATTTTGTATCTGATTGTACTATCGATACAGATCTTGAAATCCTGATCCCCGATGATTATGTAGAAAGTATTACCGAACGTCTTTCATTATATCAACGGCTGGATAATTGCGATACAGAGAATGATCTGCTATTGATGAAGCAGGAACTTGAAGACCGGTTTGGTAGTTTGCCACAACAGGTTGAGGATTTATTCATTACTGTTCGTTGCCGCAAACTGGCTGTAGAGTTAGGATTTGAAAAAATGAGTTTGAAAGATGACATCCTGCGTTGCTTTTTTATTAACAGGCCCGACTCTCCTTATTTTGAGTCAGTGATATTTCAGAGAATCATCCAGTTTTTGCAAACTGAAACTAATAAAGCAAAGCTGAAACAAACCGGCAGGTTGTTTATGCTGATTGGTACAGATATGAAGAGTATGGATGCAATGCATCGCTTTCTGCAATCAATGCATTCCTATTGTTTTTCAACCCCCGCAATCCCTGTTTAAGGCGAATTCCGTATCTGTTTCAAACCCTTAACAGCATTGACTTTTCTCAGATATTTGTACTACTTTTAAATCACTAAAATTCACTATGAGATTCTATCCAATTCCCTTGATTGCTGCTTTACTGTTTTTATCCCTGTCAGTACCTGCACAGGATGATTCCCATTACCGTCTCTTGCTTAAAAGCGGATCATTTATTCCGGCTAAAAGTATTTCTCCTGAAAGGCTTCAAACTTTCAACAGCCTTGTTGCCCGTACTGGCGGAAAGACATTTGCTATTATTCAGTTTGAAACTATCCCAACAGAAAATGAAAAGCAGCAACTGTTGCAATCAGGGATTGAACTACTGGAGTATGTACCCAATACTGCGTACACAGCTTCTGTGAGCGGTCAGTTAACCTCAGAATTTCTTAGTCAAATGAAAGTAAGAGCTGTAGTTGAACTTTCTGCCCAGCAAAAAATGCAACCAGAGCTGGCCAGGGGGCTATTGCCGGCACATGCAGTTGAGGTACCCGGCACCGTCAATGTTTGGGTCAGTTTTCCTAAGTCTTTTTCTTTTGAAGCCGTGAGCAAGGCATTGCAAAAAAATAATTTTGATATTCTTAATACGGATTACAAAAGCTACAGAGTAATTGCTTTACGTACGGCAACTATCAGATTAGAAGAATTAGCTTCATTGCCATTTATTGAATATGTACAGGCTGCTCCTAAAGAAGACCAGGAATTGAATTACAATAGCATGTTTGCTTCAAGAGCAAATGTGTTAAAGGCCCCATTAGCAGTTGGTGGCGATAATTTGAATGGCCAGGGAGTGGTTATTGGTCTTGGTGACAATGGAGATATACAATCACATCTTGATTTTACAGGACGATTGGTAAACAGGGCAGGGGAAGTAATGAGGGCTCATGCCAGTCATGTCGGTGGTACTGTGGCCGGGGCAGGGATTATCCAGGAATTATATGCAGGCTATGCTCCTAAAGCAACATTACTCAACCAGGTATTCTCAGGTATATTTTCCAACGCACCGGCTTATGTTCAGGATCATGGAATGGTGTTAACCAATAACTCTTTTGGCTCTGTGGTAAGTGATTGTTACTATAATGGCTTGTATGATCTCAGTTCACGGATTCTTGACCAGCAGGCAATTGATCTTCCTGAACTGCAACAGATATTTGCTGCGGGAAATGACGGTGGGTTAACCTGTACTCCCTATCCTGCTGGATTCAAAACAGTGTTAGGCGGGTATCAATCAGCAAAAAATGTATTGACAGTTGGCAGCACCGACTATAAAAGTGATGTTAGCGGTTTTTCCAGCAGAGGCCCGGTAAGAGACGGAAGATTGAAACCCGAGATCATGTCACAAGGGCAATTTGTAGCATCAACATGGGTCAGTAATTTGTACAGTTATAATAACGGTACCAGTATGGCCGCACCCGGCGTAACCGGGGGAGCTGCGTTAATCATACAACGATACAGGCAATTACATGCAGGGGCAAATCCCAAAAACGGGTTACTGAAAGCTATACTGTGTAATGGAAGTGATGACAGGGGCAACAGTGGTCCTGATTTCAGGTATGGCTTTGGAAGAATGAACCTGCTTCGTTCAGTAACTATGATAGAGAATGCGACATATATTAACTCGACTGTCGCCAATACTATTACCAATACTCATACTATTAATGTACCTGCCAATACTGCACAATTAAAAGTATTGGTGTACTGGCAGGATCCGCCTGCGTCTGTTATGGCAGCAAAAACCCTGGTCAATGATGTTGATTTAGAAGTAATCACCCCATCCAGTTCAACAGTTCTTCCTGCTATTCTGGATACATTGCCTGCTAACGTAAACAATGCAGCCACTGCCGGTGCCGATCATATGAATAATATAGAACAGATCGTAATAAATAGTCCTGCTGCAGGATCATATGATATTAGGGTAAAAGGAACAGCAATAGTTCAGAATCCCTCACAAGAGTATTTCCTGGTGTATGATTTATTACCTGAAGGCCTTGTACTAACTACTCCTGTTGGCGGTGAACATATGGTCCCGACTGTATCACCATTTGATACTTGCTATATTCAGTGGGATTCATACGGTGATCCGGCTAACACTTTCACCCTGGAATTTTCCAGCGATAATGGAACTAACTGGACAACCTTGAACAGTAATATACCTGCTGCCGACCGTATTTACAGTTGGGGTGTGCCCAATATTCCTACTGACCAGGCAAGAATAAGGATTACTAAGAATAGCACCGCTTTTACACAAACCAGTTTTCCTTTTACTATTACTGCAATGAGCACTGTTTCACTGGACGCAGTACAATGTGAAGGTTATATTAAGATCAACTGGACAGCTGTTCCCGGAGCAACGGATTATGAAGTAATGATGTTGCAGGGAGATGAAATGGTATCTGTTGCAACAACAGCTGCTTTAACATATACATTTAGTGGGTTATCAAAAGATACACTTTATTGGCTCACCGTAAGGCCAAGAATAAATGGTAACCCGGGAAGGAGAGCTGTGGCGGTATCCCGTCAGCCGGCTGATGGCACCTGCAGCGGAACAATCTCTGATAACGACTTAAAAGTAGATATTATAGTCTCTCCTTCTGCATCTGGCAGGGAGTTTACTTCAACTGCTATGTCAAATACAACGGCCATTACTATCCGGATCAAAAATCTTGATGATAATGTTTCTGCGGAGAATATTAATGTCAGTTATTCTATTAACGGAGGGGCTGCTGTTAATGAAATTATCACTTCACCGGCAGCTGATATCCCGGCAGGCGGCACGATTGATCACACATTTACTACAACTGCAGACTTTTCTGTTGCCGGAACTTACAGTATCGGTGTTTCAGCCACAAAAGCTTCAGACCCGGTTACTGTAAATAACAGCCTTACAAAAGTGTTTAAGCAATTGAGTAATCAGCCAATTCTTAATGCCCAGCTCCCTTGGTTGGATGATTTCGAATCAGCTTCAGTTCAAACTGTGATCAATGATCAAATGGGATTGACAGGAAGAGACAGGTATGATTTTGTGAATGGTTCTGTATACGGGCAAGCCAGGACGTTTATTAATACAGGCATTGCCTATTCCGGTACCAAAGCAATAACATTAGACCAGGACAGATATGTAACAGGCGGTAATGTAGATTCACTCACCGGGACCTTTAACCTGGCCACATTTAATACGGCTACAGATGATATTCGTTTGGACTTCAGGTACAAGAATCACGGGCAAAAAATAAATGCTGCAAATAAAGTATGGATAAGGGGAAGTGAAAATGACAACTGGATAGAAGTGTACGATCTCTATGCCAATCAGCATCCGGCTGATGGTTCGTATAAACTTTCAGGGAGTATCGAAGTAAGCGACTCACTTGCTGCTCATGCACAAACATTCACTAGCAGTTTCCAGGTACGTTGGGGCCAGTGGGGAGAGTACCTTGCTGCTGATAACCTCTCCGCTGCAGGTTATACATTTGATGATATTCGAATTTATAAGGCTATTGATGATATACAGCTGGTCAGTATTGATACTCCATATACCGTCGGCTGTGGATTAAACACTACAGTTCCGGTTAAAGCAACTGTCAGAAACACTTCTAATGCTGTTATTAATAATATACCTGTTGTTTTGAGGGTAAACGGTACGGTGATTGCAACCGAAACAATTGCAAGTATTCCGGCTAGTACGGCTTTACAATATACATTTACGGCAACTGCTGATCTTTCTGCGACAGGTAATCATAACATTGAAGTTTGGACAGCGCTGGCAACAGATAATTATAAGGAAAATGATACCGCAAGAATTACGGCTAATAATCTTCCTTTAATAACGACATTCCCTTACCTGCAAAATTTTGAATCAGGAAACGGGTCATGGTATTCAGGTGGAACAAGAAATACCTGGGAGTATGGTACTCCTGTTTCACCAAGGATCAACCGGGCTGCCAGTGGCAGTAAGGCATGGAAAACAAATATTGCCGGATATTATAATGACGAGGAGTATTCATATCTCTATTCGCCTTGTTTTAATATTTCCCCTATGACCAACCCAACACTGAGTCTCAGTATTGCAATGGATATTGAGGATTGCGGCGCCGTTTTATGTGATGCAGCCTGGGTTGAGTATTCGGCTGACGGCATTACATGGGCAAAGCTGGGAACAACCGGCCAGGGTACCAATTGGTATAATAAGGATTACTCAGGCAACCAGTTATGGAGCCAGCAAAATTATATCCGTTGGCATGTAGCCACCACAGCGTTACCTACAACTAATAACAGTAAACTAAGGCTTCGTTTCGTATTCCGGTCGGATGAAGGATTAGGTAAGGATGGTATTGCCATTGACGATATTCATATTTATGATAATGTATATGGCATTTATGATGGGGTGACAATGGCATCACCTGTAACCCAAACCATCAATGCTGGAGTTAATAATTGGGTAGATTTTCTGGAAGGCGGGAAACTTGTCGCTTC
>CAZTKV010000020.1:0-14452 GCA_964614285.1 uncultured Chitinophaga sp.
TGCTCAGCTTTACGTATAGTTTGAGTAAAACAGGATTGAACAATGCGGGAGGAGGAGGTATGCGGATCATAGCAAGATAAATCAGGAAGAAGTTGGTAATGCAAAACTGAACCGGCTTCCTTTTCCGAAGTCAGAATCAACAGTAATGGTACCGCCCTGCGCTTCTATAAATTCTTTGCAGATTGCAAGGCCAAGACCGGTGCCTTCTTTTGTGCCCGGTATTTTAAAATAGCGGTCAAATATTTTGTCTTTGTATTGGGGATCAATACCTTTCCCAAAATCCTGTACAGTGAATTGTACTTTGTTTCCTTCCTGCTGAATATTGATAATAATTTCCCCGTTTTCCCGGGAATAGCGGATAGCATTGGTCAGAAAATTATTCAATACCCAGGTGGTTTTATCAGCATCAGCTTTAATGGCAGGTATGTTGTCTGCAATCTGTTTTTGAATAGTTAAGTTTTTTTGCTTTGCCGTATTTTGTACAGAAGCAAGCGCTTTATCAATTATTCCCCATGGCTGTACATCTTGCAGGTTCAGTTGTATTTTACCGCTTTCCACCTGCGACATGTCCAGTAGTTCACTGAGTATGCGCAGCAATCTTTTATTGTCTTCCTTCAGGTTTTGCACCAATTCTTTTTGTTCTGGGGTAAGGGTACCCACCCGTTCATCTTCCAGTAATTTCAAACTGAAATCAGAAGAAGCAAGGGGTGTTTTCAATTCATGAGACACAGTAGCGATAAAGTTGGTCTTGGCAACATCCAGTTCTTTGAAGGGAGTGATATTCTTCAGTACAATTACAACTCCGGATGGCTGCCCTTCATGTGTAAGGTCAACAATTTCTTTAGTGAAATAATTCTCTTTTCCTTCTACTACAATTTTAAAAGGACTGTTGCTCTGTTCGTTTACCAAAAACCGGAACAGGTCATTACGTTTTTTTACTTCCTCCTGTGAAAGCCCGATGATCTCCGGCTCTTTGAGGCTGAGCAATTGGAGTGCCTGTTGATTAGCAAAAAGCACCGTCCCCTTTTTATCAATACCAATGCTGGCATCTTTCAATGAATTAATGACCGCTTCGGCTCTTTGCTTTTCAAAAAGTATTCTGGACAGGTTGCTGTGCTCATATTCATCCAATTTCTCAGCCATGCTGTTAAAGGCATTTGCCAGATCGCCAAATTCATCCTTTCTATTCAGGTGTATACGCTGACCGTAGTTTTTATCGGCAATAGCTTTGATACCTTCCGTTAATGACGCAATAGGAGAGGCCACCAGCGAAGGAAAATTGAAGAGGAAAGTAAAACCTAGTAACAAACAAACTGTAAGGCAAATAGTGATAACGGTTTTGGCCTGCTGGGCGGAAGCCTGTACTGCCAGGTTCTTTTTATCAATAGCCTGCAGGTTCACCTTCATAATACTGCTGATATCCTTGCGGATCAAAGAGGGAAGAGAATCTGTCAATCCCGGTTGTTTCAACTGATTGAAGTGCTTTCGCAATGATTCGGTCATTTCCTTTTCTCCGGGCTCTGTAATATTGGCTTCCTGTAATTGAAGATATTTTTCAAAATTGTTAAACCCCCTTACGCTGTCCTTGCTGTTCAACATGTCCAGTTCCGTCAGCATATCACGGCTGTAGTTCAATGTTTCGTAATTATCCTTCACTATTTCTTTGGAGTCTTCTGCGAGGCGGTTGAAGTAAAAAAAACTAACAGCTCCAACAAGTATCAGCAGGGCAAAAAGGAAAAGACCCCCAAGGGCAACTTTGATTTTGAGCTTAATCGCCATCAGGATAAAATGATAAGGTCCACATCGTTGGCCGAAAGAGTTTTTAAAAGCTGGTTAAATACGTTAGTTCGCAGTATTACCTGGAACAAATTTAAGTGAGGTTTACCGATACAAACCGTTGTGATCTGTTTTTCTACCACTATTTCCATGATCGCTTTGGCAATATTACTGTGTTTGATCTGTAACACTTCTCCTCCCAGTTCTGTTGCTGTCTTGAAATTATTGATAAGATGACGCTGCGATGCCAGCGGAATTTTATCCAGAGCTTCTTTGGGTGTTTGCACATACAGTACATACCATTGACTATTATAGTAAGATGCAAGCCTCCCGGTTTTACGGATGATACGCTGGGCTATTTCATGACTAGTTGAGATGCATGCAAGAAAGCGTTCATGTTTCCATGGCCTGTCTTTGGCGGTTACTTCATAATCTACTTTTCTTTCTACCTGACCGGCCACTTCTTTTAAAGCAAGTTCTCTAAGTTGTAAAATTTTTTCAGGCTTGAAAAAATTTTGTAACGCCTGTTGCACTTTACTGTGGTCATAGATCTTTCCTTCTTTTAACCTTGTGATCAGTTCATCAACTGTAAGGTCAATATTCACTACTTCGTCAGCCATCTGTAACAGCTTGTCGGGAACCCGTTCGGCCACTTCCACACCGGTAATGTCTTTTACATCTTCATTTATGCTTTCAATATGCTGGATGTTTACAGCCGTAATCACATCAATACCTGCTTCTAAAATATCAATTACATCCTGCCATCGTTTTTCGTTCTTGCTGCCGGGAATATTGGTGTGTGCCAGTTCATCTACAATCACCACATCGGGTTGTAATAATAATATGGCCTGCACATCCATCTCATCCAGTTCTTTTCCTTTATAAAAAACCTTTCTCCGTGGGATTACCGGCAGTCCTTCCACCAGGGCCTCAGTTTCTTTGCGGTTATGAGTTTCTATATAACCGATCTTTACATTTACTCCGTTACGCAAAAGGTTGTGAGCTTCCTGCAACATGCGGTAACTTTTTCCCACACCGGCACTCATGCCGATATAGATCTTAAGCTTGCCCTTTTGCGACTGCTGTATCTTCTCTAACCATTTATTTGCTTCACTGTCCGGCATATCAGAAAGAAACGGCGATTGATGAAGTGATGAATGTATTATTATTAGCCACCCCGGATGATTTAGTGAAAATAGCATCCTTACAGTTCAGGTTCCGTAGTTCCATTCGCAACAACACATTCTTAAATGGGATATGGTCAATATTGACAGAATAACCCGTTGTTTGAAAACCATTTGGAGAACCGGTAGCGATAATAACTCCGTTCTTATCATTATAGTGCTCTACTCTTCCGGCGATGACCCATTTATTGTTAAATGCATATTTGAGAATCAGTACAGGTGTATACCAGGTGTTCTTATCATCACTGCCGGGAAATTTTTCTTCTGTGCCAATATCAAATCCTGCCGTTACACCAAACTTGTCAGTGATGTTGAATATACCATATATATTATGAAAGAACCGTGAAAGCCTTACACTGTCAGGTTTGTCTGTGCCGATAAAAGTGCTATAGTTAAGTAACACTTTACCAGACGGTTTGAATTGTATCTGAGTACCCCAGCTCATCAATGAATTGCCACTTACCCTGGTAATACGCTGCCAGCCGTTTAATGCCAGCCCACTCAGCAGCCATTTTCCATCATCTGTTGTGTAGGAAATCTTTGCTCCGGCTTCGAAATAAGGAGAATTATCTGCTAGGATTCCCCTTGTCAGGTTCCAGCAGTCTTTTGAAACGGCACTTTCAAAACCAATATGCGAAGGCATGATGCCGGCATCGATCCACAGGTTTTTCTTCTTGCTGATCTTCACTCCGGCATTGGCTTCTAAAATATTCTTCAGCACACCGGGCTCAGCAGAATAATTGGCGTTCATATATGTACCTGCAGCTAATGCAATGTTTGCCCTGACCCTTTCGGCAGTATAATTTGCCTTGATAAAACCGAGATTCAGGTTAAATTCATTGTGCCGGTTATGACTGTAAATAAATCCGGAACGGTTGTTGTCGGCAGGTTTATTAAAATCGTATTGGTAATAAACTTCTGCATAGCCGCTGATAGTCAGCGAACCCGTTGAATCCTGCGCCATCAATTGGGTACTCATCAGCACTACGGTTCCAAAAAGAATCTTTTTCATCTTCATTCAAATTTTGTCTGTTATTTTAAATTATCTAATTCAATGTTCAGTTTCAATACATTCACTACGGAAGGGCCCAGAATCGTTTTTTCGGTGTACTGTTCCACCAAAGCTCTCACTTTTTCTTCTGGCAGGTTACGAATGTTGGCGACTCTTTTTACCTGTACATAAGCCGAAGCAGGGGAGATGTGCGGATCCAGTCCGCTGCCGCTGGCTGTAACAAGGTCAGCAGGGATCTCTTCTTTTTTTACACCGGGATTATGTGTCAGGAAACTATCAATCCTGTCTTTTACTATTTGTAAATAATCAGGATTTGAAGGCCCTTTGTTACTTCCGGCAGAACCAGCAGCGTTATAATCAACGGCAGAGGGCCGGCCCCAGAAGTATTTATCTTCTGTAAATTTTTGACCGACATTTTCATAGCCCACCACTTTCCCGTTTACAGAAACAGTTTTTCCTTTTCCACCCCCGGGAGCGGCTTTGCCAATGCCTGCAATAAGCAATGGATATAATACTGCACAAAGGATGATCATCACACCTGTCAGCTTTACGGATATCAATAAATTCTTTTTCATTTTTTCTTTCTTTTAATAATTACATGAACAGGCCAAGCAGCATATCAATCAGTTTTATCCCGATAAAAGGAACGATGATGCCGCCTAATCCATAGAGCAATAAATTTCTTCTTAGCAACGCAGAGGCACCGATCGGCCTGTACTGTACTCCTTTCAATGCCAGCGGTATCAAGGCCGGTATGATCAGCGCATTGAAAATTATAGCAGAAAGAATGGCTGATTCCGGACTTTTCAGTCCCATGATATTCAGCGACTGCAATGCAGGGATGGAAGCAATGAATAAAGCCGGTACGATGGCAAAATATTTTGCCACATCATTGGCGATGGAAAAAGTGGTTAACGTTCCTCTTGTTATCAATAACTGTTTTCCTATTTCTACTACTTCAATCAGTTTGGTGGGGTCATTATCGAGGTCTACCATGTTGCCGGCTTCTTTGGCTGCCTGGGTACCGCTGTTCATGGATACTCCCACATCGGCCTGTGCCAGTGCCGGAGCATCATTGGTGCCATCGCCCATCATAGCCACTAGTTTTCCGCTCTGCTGTTCTTTGCGGATATAGTTCATTTTATCTTCCGGTTTGGCTTCGGCTATAAAATCATCCACCCCGGCTTTTTCTGCTATATATTTTGCAGTAAGCGGGTTATCACCTGTTACCATTACTGTCTTTACTCCCATCTTTCTTAATCTTTCAAAACGTTCCTGTATACCGGGCTTAATGATATCCTGTAGTTCAATAACACCCTGCACCTTATTGTTGACAGCAACAACCAGTGGTGTCCCGCCATTCGATGCTATCTGGTTTACCCTTGTTTCCGTTTCTTTTGGAAAGGCGTTACCATTATTGGATACGATTTTTTTAATGGCATCAAAAGCACCTTTTCTTATTTTCAGCCCGTCGACCAGATCTACACCACTGCTTCTTGTTTCTGCTGTAAATTCAATCATCCTGGTGTTTGCAGGCAATTGTTTTGCATGAATATTCTTTTCCCCGGCCAGCTCCACAATTGATTTTCCTTCGGGTGTATTATCAGCCAGTGAAGCAAATACACAATGGCTGATAAAATCAGTCATATCGACACCATCAGCCGGCCAGAAATTGGTTGCCTTCCTGTTACCAATGGTAATAGTGCCAGTTTTGTCTAATAACAGTACATCGATATCACCGGCAGTTTCTACGGCCTTGCCGCTTTTAGCAATTACGTTTGCTCTTAAGGCCCTGTCCATGCCCGCAATACCAATGGCGGATAATAAACCACCAATTGTAGTTGGTATTAAGCAAACAAACAAAGAAATGAAAGCAGCAATGGTGATAGGAGTGTTAGCATAATCCGCAAATGGTTTAAGCGTTACACATACAATAGTGAAAATGAGAGTAAATGCCGCCAGTAAAATGGTTAATGCAATTTCATTTGGTGTCTTTTGTCTTGATGCGCCTTCTACCAGGGCAATCATTTTATCCAAAAATGATTCGCCGGGCTCTGTGGTCACCCTCACTTTGATTTTGTCACTTAATACTTTTGTACCACCAGTCACCGATGATTTATCACCACCTGATTCACGGATAACAGGAGCCGATTCACCGGTGATGGCAGATTCATCAATTGTAGCAATACCTTCCACGATCTCACCATCCATAGGAATCACATCACCTGCTTCGCAGATAAAGAAATCGCCTTTGCTCAATTGAGAAGAGGGAACAACCTTTACTTCGTTTACATACATGTCGCCAACGGTAAAAACTTTTTTCGCCGGTGTATCTTGTCTTGTCTTTCTTAAACTTTCCGCCTGTGCCTTTCCTCTTGCCTCGGCTAATGCTTCAGCAAAATTGGCGAACAGCACCGTGAGTAAAAGAATGATGAAGATGGTAATGTTGTACCATAATGCACCCTGCGAGTTATCACCGGTGAATAGTTGATACAATGTAACAGCCAGCATCACGGCCGTGCCAATCTCCACGGTAAACATGACCGGGTTCTTTACCATCAACCGGGGGTTCAGTTTTACAAACGACTGCTTAACAGCCGTGCCCAACAGGGCTGGTTCAAATAATCGTATCGTACGGTTATGTTTTGACATTTTATAAGGTCTTAATACAGTGAAAAATATTCAGCCAACGGTCCCAGTGCCAGTGCCGGCAAATAAGACAAGGCAGTAATTATAATAATAACAGCCAGCGTCATGGCTCCAAAAGTGTAAGAATCGGTACTCAGGGTACCGGGTGATTCCGGAATGAATTTCTTGTTCGCCAGCAGACCGATTATAGCAATCGGTGCAATTATGGGCAGAAACCTTCCAAGCAATAATACAATACCAGTTGTTACATTCCAGAACACATTATTATCACCCAGTCCTTCAAAACCACTGCCGTTATTGGCGTTGGCCGAAGTATATTCATACAGCATTTCAGAAAAACCATGATAAGACGGGTTGTTGAGCCAGGCACCGGGTTGTACGGCCCAGCCCATTTCGGGATGATGTGCCACCATGTAGGCTGCCAATGCAGTAAACCCTTTTATCAGAAAGGCAGACAACAAAGTAATCAGCGCTGCAATTTTTACCTCTCTTGCTTCTACTTTATGTCCCATGAATTCAGGGGTTCGTCCCACCATCAATCCTGAAATGAAAACAGCAATAATGATAAAGATGAAATAATTTAATAAACCAACTCCCACACCACCATACAGCGCATTGATCATCATATCTAATATTACTACTCCGCCGGACATCGGTGTTAAGCTGTCATGCATCCCGTTCACCGAACCGTTGGAAGTGGATGTAGTGGCTACACTCCATAAGGCTGTAGCGGCGGCGCCAAACCGTACTTCTTTACCTTCCATACTTCCTGCTGTTTGTGCAATGCCTAATTTGTCTATTGCCGGGTTGCCTTTAGTTTCATAATAAATATTGATGGTGCAGAAGATGACAAACAAAAACGTCATCACTCCAAATATTACGTTAGCCAGTTTTCTCTTATTCAGGTAAAAGCCTAATGCAAATACCAACGCAATCGGGACCAATAAGATTGAAATGGTTTCAACGGCGTTGGTGATATAGTTAGGGTTTTCTAACGGATGTGCTGAGTTAACACCAAACCACCCACCACCGTTGGTACCTAATTGTTTGATAGCGATCATACCGGCAGCCGGCCCTCTTGATACTTGTACACTGTCGCCCTGGAGAGTTACAATACTATCCTTACCATCGTAACTGGTGGGTGTTCCATTAAATGCGAGGATCACTGCTACAACGATGGACAATGGAAGCAGAATCCGGGTAATACTTTTTACAAAATAGTTCCAGAAGTTGCCCAGGTTTTGAGTTGTTTTTTCTTTGAGTCCGTTGAATAATGCTACCAGCATGGCAATACCGGTTGCCGCACTTACAAACTGCAAAAATGTAATGACGAACAACTGGGTGAAATAAGTAAGCCCTGATTCACCGGAATAGTGCTGCAGGTTACAGTTAACCAAAAAGCTGATGGCAGTATTAAATGCCAGGTCAGGTGTCTGACCGGGATTGCCATCGGGATTCAGGGGCAGTTTATCCTGGAAGACCAATGCGAGCATGGCATAGACCAGCCACAGCATATTAATAGTGAGCATAGCTTTCAGGAACTGTTTCCAGTTCATGCTTTCGTTTGGGTTAATACCGCAGATCCGGAAGAAGAAACGTTCCACCGGGTTCATGAAATTGGTAAAAGTCTTTTCTCCGCTAAACACCTTTGCGATGTACTTCCCCAGCGGGTAGGCCAGCAGCAGCGTTGTGAGAAAGATGAGGATAGTGCCTATGATTTCGCTGTTCATCAGTTAGAATTTTTCAGGTTTGATCAAAACGTAAACGAGATACCCGAATACGAGAATTGACAGAATAAATAATACGGTCATCATAAAAAATATTTTCAATTTGTCAGGCTGAGTACAACAAAGCCTAAATTTTTTCGAACCAGTCTGTTGCTTTAAAAAAGATCCAGAAACAGATCAATCCTGTGAGTAAAAGAATAATTGTCAGCATGATGTTTACTATTTAATGAAAGAAGAATTTGAATTTCAATATAACAACGTAAGCAAATGCCAGTATCATTAACCAGATCAGGATAAGGAGTGCAACGGCTTTACTATTTTTTATTCCCTCTCATTTCCTTATTCTAAAGGTCTCTTTAAATGATCGGAGGTTTCAATGACGGGCCCGCCGAACAAATATGATCATCATCAGTTAAGGCAACCGTTTTACTATAACGATTTGATCAGCAATACCACCAACATACCACCGAAATAAAGTACGGAGATGATTATATGCAGTTTAAGCCTGTAGCCGATCCCTTTTTTACACGAGTCCATTGAGATTCATTTGCCGGGATAAGCCAAATGGAGTGCCGGGTAAGTGAGAAATATGCAGTTTGTAGCAAGATGCTGCATGGCAAAGGGTTTCAAGGATATATAGATAGAGGTATGACTAGAACAGCAATAAAAAACCCTTCCAGAATGGAAGGGTGGGTTTTCAAAATGAAAAGGCTTTATTGCAGGTGGTACTCTTCAATCTTTCTGTACAATGTGGTCAACCCGATATTCAGGAGCCTCGCTGCTTCAGTTTTATTCCCGTTGGTATGCTTCAGCACTTTCTGGATATGTGTTTTTTCCACTCCGGCAAGATCAAAGGCAGAGAAAGAGGACCCGGAACTTTGTAGTTCAACCGGGAGGTTGGCAGCAGTCAGCTGGCCGCCATCATTTAAAATAACGGAACGTTCAATGATATTTTTCAGCTCCCGGATATTGCCCGGCCAATTATAATGCTGCAAAGATTCCAGGTAATCTTTTTGCAAAACGGGAACCGGTTTATTGGTTTTGGTGGCAAACAGTTCAGTAAAGTACCGGGCAAGTGCTGAAATATCTTTTGCCCGTTCCCGCAGTGAAGGCAAAACAATTTGAAAAACAGATAAGCGATAGAATAAATCAGAGCGGAAGTGACCTCCTTCTATTTCTTTTTGCAAATCTCTGTTGGTGGCGGCAATGATGCGGACATTTACTTTTATTGTTTTGGTATCACCTACTTTTATAAACTCACCAGACTCAAGTACCCGGAGGAGTTTGGCTTGCAGCTCAGCGGGCATTTCACCAATCTCATCTAAAAAAATAGTACCGCCATGGGCTTCTTCAAATAATCCTTTTTTATCTTTTACCGCACCGGTAAAAGCCCCGGCTTTATGACCAAACAATTCACTTTCCAGCAATTCTTTGGTAAAGGCACTGCAATTGACGGCTATAAATGTTTTGTTGCCCCGGTTACTGTTGTGATGAATAGCTTGCGCAAACACTTCTTTGCCCGTCCCTGTTTCTCCGAGTAATAAAACCGTGGCATCAGTGGCTGCTACTTTTTTAGCAAGAGTGATCGCCTCTTTGATTTCTACCGAATCACCGAGTATACTCTCAAAAGAATATTTCTGCCCGACTTGTTTTTGCAGTTGTTCCAGTTTCCTGGCCAGATGTACTTTCTCCAGTGCCCGGTGCAGCAAGGGAATAATTTTGTCGTTGTCATCACCTTTTGTGATGTAATCAAAAGCACCGTTGCGCATAGCCTGTACCCCATCAGCAATATTACCATATGCGGTAAGCAGGATAAATTCTGTTGCCGGATATCTTATTTTTGATTCTTTCACAAAATCAACACCATTGCCATCAGGGAGTTTTACATCGCAAAGTACTACGTCGGACGATTCTTTATCTAGTAGTTTGACAGCTTCTTTCAGGGAACCGGCTTCTGATACGTCAAAGCCTTCAAGGCTGATGATCCGCTTCAGCAGCTGACGCAGTTTTTCTTCGTCGTCTATAATTAAAATCTTGTTCAGAAAAGGTTTATTTAATTTTCAAAGCTATGCTTTCCTGATTTCTTTGAAATAATCAAGACTTCTTTTCTCGGCGAGAGTTTGCAACTGCACCGCATCCGTGTACAGTTTTCGCCGGAGAGATTTGTAAATACCGATGCAGTTATCCAGCGCCTTAATGACAGAAATTTTATTGTACTGCGCAATGGTGATCTTCAGGTTCTCCAGGTCAGACGGGTTCAGCCCTGTTTCCACTCTCCTCATTCCTCTTGCCTGTTTATTGTTTTTTACCTGTAATAAAGGAGAAAGCACGGTCATCCGCAGGAAGGAAAGAAAATCAAAAGCTTCCATCAGCTCGCCTCTGCCGATTTTTAAACAGGCATAATGTACCCATGTCCAGAAACGGTCTTCGATCCATTGAAAGTCAGGTTGCGGCCATACAGCATTGGTTGAGTTGATTATTTTAGAAAGCTGGTTATTTCTTTCAAACAAGACAGCAGGATTTTCCACCCTGTCATACAACTCCGGCAGGGTAAGAAATTTAATATCTACATGCAGCAGGGGATTGTCATATAAGCAGATCAGCACCCTTGGTTCGCCAACATGTTCGCCGGTAAAGCCGGAAATAAGATCACCAAAGCTTTTGGCGTATTGAAGCATCTGTTCCTTATTTCCCGTTACTTTCTCTTTAGTGATTAAAAGAAGATCAAGGTCGGAGTATTCATCCATTTCCCCGCTGATCCAGGAGCCTCCTGCAGCCAACCCGATGACTGTCTCGTCTCTTTGTACAATCTCTGCAACCCGGTATGCAAAATCCTGCTGTATCATTAATTAAATAATAATGATTGAAGGTAAAAAAACTGGACTTTTTGCCGGCTTTTTATTTACTTAGATGCTGTACCATAGCTTTCATATATGAAGAAAATTATACCGTCATTCATTTTAATGGTATTTGTGCAAGCCCATATTATGTACGGCCAGTCTTCTATGCAGCAAAAGGCAGTTGTGTTAAAAAGGATGATCGAACTGAATCACCTGCAGCCTAAACCGGTAGACGATAATTTTTCTGCAGTTATGTTTAAAGCTATCATCAACCAGGCGGACAGAAGAAGACTACTATTTACTGATACTGAATTCAAATCATTGCAGGCTTTCAGTAACAAACTGGACGATGAGCTCAATAAAAAGGAGTGGGGCTTTTATGATCTGTTTTCACAGGTATACAAAAAAGCATTGACAAGGGCCGATTCTATCATCAGCAAACTAACCCAGAAGCCATTTGATTTCAATAGTAATGAGACAGTAACAAACAACCGGAAGGATGAATTCAACTTTGCAACAGATATTTCTTCTTTATCATCCCGTTGGCTTCGGTATTTAAAATACTTAGCACTGGATCAGTTGTTTGATATAGCAGCGGAAGACAGCACCGGTAAAACATCACTGAAAACGGTGATCAGTACAGCGGAGACGAAAGTAAGAGAACATCTGAAGAAGACGGAGATTAAAAATCTGAAAAGAATTACCGGTCACCCGGGAGGCATTGATGGCTATATAACAGAGCTTTATTTAAATAGACTTGCTTCGGTCTTTGATCCGCACACCAATTATTTTTCACCACAGGGCAAACAGGAATTCCGGGAGTCATTAAGTACGGAAGCGCTGTCTTTTGGTCTCGAACTGGATGAAAATGAGAAAGGCCAGGTTGTAGTGGATATGATGACTCCGGGCGGACCAGCATGGAAATCCGGTGATCTGAACAAAGGAGATGTATTGATAAGTATGTTATGGGAAGGCAAGGAAATAATGGATATGACCGGGGTAACTGTTGAGGAAGCGTATGAGGAGCTGGAAAAATCTTCCAAAGACAAACTGATACTGAAATTTAAAAAAGCAGACGGTACGGAGAAAACAGTAATGCTGAAAAAGGAAAAACTGGAGAACGAAGAGAACATAGTAAAAGGTTTTGTATTACAGGGAGAAAAAAGGGTTGGCTATATCTTATTGCCGGGTTTTTATACAGAATGGGAAAATGAAAGTGGTTCCAGTTGCGCTAATGATGTGGCCAAGGAGATTGTAAAGCTGAAAAAAGAAAATATTGATGGACTGATACTTGATGTTCGCTATAATGGTGGAGGCTCATTAGGAGAAGCCCTTGAAATGACCGGGATCTTCATTGATGAGGGCCCGGTGGTAGGTATCAAAAGCAAAGATCCTAAAGTGGTTTTTATAAAGGATCCTAACCGGGGCACTATTTACAGCGGACCGATGGTGCTGATGGTAAACGGGCAAAGTGCTTCCGCCTCAGAAATGCTGGCCGCAGCTTTGCAGGATTATAATCGGGCTGTTATTGTTGGCAGCCCTACGTTTGGCAAAGCTACCATGCAGCAGATGTTCTCCTTGGACACATTTTCTAAAAAGGCAGCTGCGATGAATACTGACAGGGATATGGTAAAGATCACGGATGGTAAACTGTATCGTCTTACCGGGGAATCGGCGCAACGCAACGGTGTTATACCTGATGTGCTGTTGCCGGATGCTTTTGATGGTATTGAATACCGGGAAAAATTTTCTCCCAATGCTTTAGAAGGAGAGCCGGTGGTAAAGAATAATTATTATAAGCCCTTGCCGGCTTTACCGGTAAATGAACTGGCTGCCAAAAGCGCCTTGCGGATAAAGAGTGACGATAATTTCCGCGATATACAGCAGATCATCAACCTGATGATTGCACGAAGAGAGAAATCAGAAACCATTTCACTGAAGTGGGATGAGTTTGAGAAATGGGCCCGGCTTAATGCAAAAGAGCTGGAAGCATTGAAAGGAGACGGTATAGCGGCAGGTAATAAATTTACTGTCGCTAATCATGGTCTTGATAAAGCATTACTGACCAATAATGAATATGCCAAAGAAATTAACCAGGTCTGGCTGGAGAATATCAGTGAAGACATTTACATACAGGAAGCATTTCTTATTCTCTGTGATTTAATTAAATTGCGTTAACCACACAAAATAAACTGACGATGAAATTTTTTGCAAAAATATCTGTTGCCCTCTTACTGACTTTATTACTGCAACCTTCGTTTTCGGTAGCACAGGCATTTGAAACTCCTGTAGAGTATATGGATTATATCGGCAAGGCCAATGAACAGCTGACGCTGAAGTATATGGTGTACCTGAGCAGCATGTCGCATGGCAAGAGTGCAAGAAAAGTAGAGAAAAGAAGAATGGAAGTACTTGATGCTATTAATAATACAAGATATAATATACAGGGTATGCCACCCTATAAGGGTGATAAGACGCTGAGGGATACCACCGTGGCATATTTAAAAATGCTGAACAGTGTATTTAATGAAGACTATGGCAAGATCGTAAACATGGAGGAGATTGCAGAGCAAAGCTACGATGCGATGGAAGCCTATATGCTGGCGCAGGAAAAAGCCAATGAAAAACTGCAACAGGCATCGGAGAAGCAAAACCTGATGCAAAAACAATTTGCTGACAAGCATAACATTAAATTGCTGCAGAACACTTCAGAGCTGGAAGCCAAAATGAAAACAGCATCTGAGGTAATGCATCACTATAACGAAGTATACCTGATCTTTTTTAAAAGCTACAAGCAGGAAGCTTACTTGATGGATGCTGTTGCCAAAAAGAATGTAAACGGGATTGAGCAGAACATCAACTCGCTGCAGGGCTTTGCGGACGAGGGACTGGAGAAATTAAAAAAAATAAAACCGTATGCCGGTGATGGTTCTCTGCTCAGCGCCTGTCGAAATATGCTCAACTTTTATAAGGAAGAAGCAAAGAAGAGCTCAGCCATGAGTGATTTTTTTCTGAAGGAAGAGAATTTTACCAAGATCAAAAAGAAATTTGACACCAAACCTGCGGCCAGCCGTACCCAGCAGGATGTGGATGAGTTCAACAAAGCAGTGAATGATATCAATGCCGGCGTAAATGCCTATAATAATACCAATAACGAATTAAATAAGAAACGTTCCACCAGCCTTGATGGCTGGAATAACGCAGTAAAGCGATATATGGATACTTATATTCCGCAGCAGAAGAAATAGAAGTAGCACAAGAAAA
>CAZTKV010000020.1:14552-25295 GCA_964614285.1 uncultured Chitinophaga sp.
CGATATATGGATACTTATATTCCGCAGCAGAAGAAATAGAAGTAGCACAAGAAAAATATACAAACAACCCCCCTTTTTTTGGAAAGAGTCAAAACGCTAATTCAACTTTTTCTTTATGATTTTTTCTTTTTCCTTTTTAAACTCCTCCGCAGTATATCGTTTAGAGGCAGAAGGCTCCTTTATATTTTCTGTGTTTACCGTTTCAGAGATATCAACGGCGGTATAGACTTGCCGTCCTTCGTTAATGTCCAGTTCGAGAATGAGCCCCGGTAGTTGACCCTGGAAGCGGTATGGTCCCGCCGGCACCGGAATCCCTGTTGCGTACCAGGCAGTAAGGAAGGCAGTATCTTTTATTTCCTTTTTTTCGAGCTTACCATTGATAACAGCCGGAACAACCCGGTCGCTTACCTGGATAGCAGTAGCTTTTTTACATTGATAACCCAGGTAAGTGGTGCTTTCATCACCGAGATTCCATTTCAGCTTCTTCAGGCTGTCTTCTACCACGAATAATTTATCAAACAGGTCAACTTGTTCAACCGTCTTTCCTGAGTCAAAACGGGTATATATCCTATTGTTACTTCCGGTACCAGATAAAACCACTTTTGTATTTCCAACGTTCGTATTTCCTTTAGTGTCGTCTTCCTGTAGTTCTTGTATCCAAAGTGAATGTGTTTGATCAAAGGATAGTACAAATTTCGTTGGTTTGGTAAATGTCATATCCCTGGTTCTTTCTTCGCCCCCACGGGAATATTGTAATTCTGCCCTGCCTGTCATTTCGTAACGGATAGTTCCTTTATTGATCTGTGTATATGAATCAATCATCGAAATACAGAGGAGTATGATAAGGGCAGTTCTTTTCATTTCAAATTTTTGTATGACAAATCAGCAGCTAATATAAAAAGAAACCCCTTGTTTTTGCAAGGGGTTTTTCGTAGCTGAATGTGTTAATGATTAATTCATCCGGATGATCCGTTGACCGCCCTGGTTATTTCGGTTCATTTCTTCCATCATCTTATCTCTTTCTACTCTGAATTCAGCCTGTGTATACCTTTTCTTGCCGGTGGGTTCCTTAATTACAGCAAGATCTGCTTTCTCTGTTATATTAGTGGCTTTATATACCTGGTCGCCGTCTCTTACATCCAGTTCCAGTATTAGCCCTGGTAGTTGCCCCTGGAATTCGGAGGGCCCGGCAGAAACGGGAATATCCGTGGCAAACCATGCCACAATAGTAGCCGTATCATCAACTTCTTTTCTTTCCATCACTCCATTATCCATATTCATCATCATTCGCTTGCTGGTTCTTACCGCCACTGCTTTCATACAATTGTGATTCAGGATGGTTTTTGTTTCACCCGTCATCTTCCATTTCAGTTTACTGATGCTGTCGTCGATAACAAACGTTTTATCAAACATCTCTCTTTTTTCTACCCGGCGGCCATTCTCGAAATTATTATAGAGCACATCATTACTGCCGGCCACCACCATCCGGATCTGCATGCCTTCTCCGCCAAATGTCGGGGCATCGTCATCACCATTTTCAGCCTCAGCCTGTTTCCAGAGAGATTGATTATTACCAAAAGTCAGTTCAAATTTATCGGTTCGGCTGCTTGGCATTTGCTGTTCCATTCCACCCGGCATACCGGCAAAACTGAATTGTAATTTTACAGTACGTTCATAGATCACTTTTCCTTCTTTTTGTTGGGCCTGGACAGCAATCGCAGCAAGCCATACACTACAAGCAGTGAGTAAATATCTTTTCATGGTTTTATTTGTTTGGTTCAAAACTATAAAAGGCATGTCCCGAAATAAGTTAACCCACCTTTCATTAAGGTTAATAAAGGTTAAAGTCATTTACAATACGAGTGGTGAATAACTAAATTTGCTTTTCCATGAAGCGGAGAAAACTAATACCTGGTCCTCTTTTAATGCTGGTATCCATCCTGGGTATTGCGACGTTCCAGGTTTACTGGCTGAAGCAAAACTATGAACGGGAGGGAAAGACACTGGCTATTAAAACAGAAATGCTGTTCAGGGAAACAGTGATGAAGCTGCAGGTATCCAAGCTGAAACTGGATGGTGTCATGATAGACAGTGACAGTACGGGAAAAGAAGGGCTAAAGATCTTTATTGGGGATGACAATAAGGGGACAGTTCGATTCCGGCCCAGGGAAGAAGTTGTTTCCACCATCAATGTGATCAGGGATAAACTGGCCGATTCGATCAGAAGAGATACCGCCAAAACCAAAAAAGGCATGGTGATCTCCATGCAAACATCCTCCTCTTTTACTGCAGAAAATGATTCATTGAAATTTGATATGGATGTGCCGGCGCCACCGCACGGACGGGGGAATCGTTTTTTTAATTTTCTCTATGGAGTGGATTCGCTGCAGGACACTTTGCGTCAGTCCGAAATTGATTCAGCCTATACACTGGCATTACAAAAGCAAAAACTGGATATATCCTTTACTATAAAAAAAGACAGTGCGGGTAAATGGGTGGAACCGGCATTCAATTCAGTAACCATCGGTCTTGCTCACCCGGTTACTTACCGGCTGGAATTAAAAAATACTTTCCCTTACTTGTTAAAAAGAATTACCCAGCCCATTTTATTTTCCATTCTTTTATTGGGGATAACGATCCTGGCATTTGTGCTGTTGTATAAGAACCTGCTGAGACAACGAAAACTGGGTGAATTAAAGAATGAGTTTATCAGTAATATTACCCATGAACTAAAAACTCCAATTGCAACCGTAGGTGTAGCTATCGAGGCATTGAAGAACTTCAATGCTATCGACAACCCGCAACGCACCAAAGAATACCTGGATATTTCTCAAAACGAGTTGCAGCGACTAAGCCTGCTGGTGGATAAGGTGCTGAAACTTTCCATGTTTGAAAAGCAGGAGATTGAGCTGAAGTATGAAACAGTGAACCTGCGTGGCATTGTGACGGAAGTGGTGGAATCGCTAAAGCTGCAATTGGAAAAAAATCGGGCTATCATGCATGTAATACATGAGGGTGACCTGGAATTACAGGGTGATCGCCTGCATCTACTAAGTGTGGTATTTAACCTGCTGGACAATGCTATTAAATACAGCAAAAAAAACCCGGTCATCAGTATTAATATGAAAGGTGATGATAAAACAGTGCAGCTGACTGTTACAGACAACGGGATTGGCATTGCACAAGAGTACAAAGAAAAAATATTTGATAAATTTTTCCGGGTACCGCATGGCGATACACATAATGCAAAAGGATATGGATTAGGATTAAGCTATGTAGCACAGGTAGTCAAAAAGCACAAAGGAACCATTGAGGTGAAATCGGAAGAAGGACAGGGAACTACATTTTTTATTACACTACCAAAAAGCAGCATATGAACCCGGTAAAAGTTTTATATGTAGAGGATGAACTGTTTCTCGGCAAGATAGTAAGAGAAAGCCTCGAAAGCCGCGGCTTTGAAGTGATAATGGAAGGTGATGGAGCCAGGGTAACAGAACTGTTCAAAAAAACAAAACCGGATATCTGTGTACTGGATGTGATGCTGCCTAACAAAGATGGATTTACCATTGCGGATGAAATAAGACAACTGGATGAAGAAGTTCCTATTATCTTTTTGACAGCCAAAACACAAACTGAGGATGTGGTGAAAGGATTTACATTGGGGGGCAATGATTATATCCGAAAACCCTTCAGTATGGAGGAACTGATTGTAAGGATCCAGAACCTGCTTAGAAATAAAACAGAGGCTCCGCAAAAAATAAATGGCGGCATTGCCACGATGGGTAAATTCAGTTTTCAGCTAAACCGCCAATTACTTACTATTGGCAAAGAAGAAAGAAAATTATCTTTCCGGGAAAGCGAACTACTGAAACTATTATATGAGAACAGGGATAAGATCATTGACCGCCGGGATATATTGAACCTTTTGTGGGGCAATGATTCGTTCTTTAACAGCCGCAACCTGGATGTATATATTACCAAACTCCGGAGTTATCTGAAAGAGGACCCTTCATTAGAGATCATCACCATCAAAGGGGTGGGTTACCGGTTTGTTGTGGTATAAAATTGCATAGCCAATTCATTTCAATTGTATTTTTACCGGAATTATAATGCCGGAAAAAAAAATATATACAGCAGACCGCCTCTTCACCGGTGAAAGCTGGCTGGAGAATTATGCAATCATTGCCGAAGACGGAATAATAAAAGAATTACTTCCTGTTGCATCTTTATCATCTTCACAACATATAGAACAGTTTGCTGACTGTATTATCGTCCCGGCCTTTATTGACCTGCAGATATATGGAGCTTACGGAAAATTATTAGCTGTATATCCTGAAGCAGATTCATTATTCAAACTGAAAGACTATTGTGAAAAAGGAGGCGCTGCTTATTGCATGCCCACTGTGGCCACTAATACTTACGATGTTTTTTATAGATGTATTGATGCGGTAAAAGAGTATTGGAGCATGGGAGGAGAGGGGGTCATGGGATTGCATATTGAAGGACCATGGATCAACCCGGCCAAAAGAGGAGCTCATATTGAATCCCTGATCCATACACCTACCCTGCAACAAGCGAAAGAATTATTAGAGTATGGGAAAGGAGTAATAAGAATGATAACCCTGGCGCCGGAAGTTTGCAGCAAGCAAGTAGTTGATCTTATTCTTTCGTATGACATCATTATTTCTGCAGGACACAGCAATGCGACATATGATGAGGCCAAGGCTGGCTTTGCCAAAGGGATAACTGCCGTCACTCATTTATATAATGCCATGAGTCCGCTGCAACACCGCTCCCCGGGACTGGTGGGAGCTGCCATGGATGATGATACTATTATGGCAAGCATTATTCCCGATGGTCATCATGTGGACTATGCAGCTATCCGTATTGCCAAACAGGTAATGAAAGAAAGGTTGTTTGTGATCACTGATGCCGTGACAGACACAACCGAGGGTTATTATAAACATGAACAGGCCGGGGATAAATATGAAGCCGCAGGCATTCTTAGTGGATCAGCATTAACGATGAGCAAGGCGGTAAAAAACCTGATCCGCCATTCCCATATCTCACCTGAAGAAGCATTAAGAATGTGCAGCTTATATCCTGCGAAACTGATGGGATTGGACAGGCAGTCAGGAATGCTACTCCCGGGTTACCGGGCAATAGTTACTGTGCTTGACAGGGAAATGGAAGCAGTCTCGGTTTTTCGTAAATAAATATTGATCTGGTAATTGGTTTTTTTTTATACCTTTTCGAGGACATTAACCTCATTAACGACCAAAACAACCAACCAACGATTATGAAAAAGCTGATTGCTTTTGCAGCAATTTGTGTTATTGCTGCCTTTTATTTTTCATCCTGTAACAACAATGCTGATCAACCCGCCGCCACTGACAGCGCCGACTCTCTTAAAAAGGCAGTAGAGAGAGGAGACTATCTTGCTAATCATGTGGCTGTTTGTATTGACTGCCACAGCAAAAGGGATATAACAAAATTCTCCTTACCGGTTGTTCCGGGCACAGAAGGTGGCGGAGCCGGTTTCCCATTTGGAGAAGCAGAAGGAGTGCCCGGGATGGTATGGGCACCCAATATCACACCTGCCGCATTGAAAGACTGGACGGATGATGAAATAATAAAGGCAATGACACAGGGTATAAATAAAAAAGGAGATACCCTGTTCCCCATTATGCCATATCATCATTACAGTAAAGTGGCAAAAGATGATATTAAAGCTATTGTGGCTTACATAAGAACATTAAAACCCATTGATAGTCTTACACCTCCCCGTAAGTTTAATATACCGGCATCTATGTTCGGACCACTGCCTGCAGCTACGTTGGAAAGCAATACCCGGCCTGATCCTTCTGATAAAGTGAAATATGGTGAGTATATGACCAATTTTGCAGCCTGTGCTGAATGTCATACACCAATGGGGGCACAGGGCCCGGATTTTTCAAAAGTCTTTGCCGGAGGTTTTGTATTCAATACGCCGTTCTTTAAAGTCGCCGTGGCCAATATTACTCCAGACAGTGCCACCGGTATTGGCTCCTGGACAGAGGAAATGTTTGTTCAGAAATTCCGTACTAACTCTTCTGATGCAAATGTGAACCGGGATCCGGGGAAAGAAAACAGTATTATGCCATGGGCTATGTATGGAAAAATGAAAGATGAAGACCTGAAAGCAATTTATGCTTATTTGCGAACAGTAAAACCCATTAACAATAAAGTAGAAAAATACCCGAAATAGAAATAGTAAAGAATAATATTAATCCGGCAGCCTGTTTTAAATACACTGCCGGATTTTTAATTGTTAGAAAAATTTTCCCGGCTGTAAGTGCCGGGTTGGGCATGATCACCTTCTTCAAAATCGAGATTTACATATTTAATGCCCGGGATCTCGGTAAAATTATAGACCACACCGGCCAGGTACATGGTCGGTCCGGAAGAACCCATTCTTTGTGTGAGGTATTCCGCATCAGGGATCTTTAGAAAAACAGTATCGCCGGATGTTTTTACATACTCAAGTTGAATATTGCTGTCTTCTCCATTGATATAGCCTGTTACTGATGTTACCGAAAGGGAATCAGCAACAGGGCTTATTATTTTCTTCATTTGCAGAAGACCGGTACTATCATTCAGGCCTGCTTCCCACAGGTAAATCTCTGCAACGGGGGTTTCAGCTTCTTCTGGTTTATTATTGCTGCATGATACTATAAACAGTAATAATACCGATGAATAAATTGATAATCTCATTGGTTTAAAGGTACTGCATAATCTGTTTTATGTGTTTGATAAAATGTTAAAGAAAAATAACTACATGTTTATTTTGCTGATACTAAACAGAATGAAAATTGAAATAGTTTTAATGCAATGCTGTTACATTCACTTTTTCTATTCCCTGCAGGTGGAGCTCAATATGACGGTCATGAGCTTTATTAGCATATTCACTGATGATCTCCAGAATATCATAGTCGATAAAGTTACAATCACGGCCATCGATGGTTAGTACACTGTACTCGGGTATCTTATCAAGGGTGTTCCGTAATTTAACCTTATTCAGGAAAGTGACATTGCTGTGCAGGGTGATAATATATATATCAGTTTCGTGTTGTTTGTGATGAATGATCTTAAACTCATCTTTAAAATTATTCTGTACAATAAAGTATATGGATATCAGCAAACCAATACTTACACCAATCAGCAAATCGGTGGAGAGAATAACAACAATCGTAATGATAAATGGCAGCAATTGTTTCAGTCCCAGGCTCCACATGTTCCGGTAAAGTTTGGGCTTGGTCAGGTTGTAGCCGGTAATGATCAGGATAGAAGCCAGTGATGCCAATGGAATAAGATTTAATAAAAAAGGAATTAATAAAACAGCCAGCAGGATAAAAACTCCATGCGTAAAAGCAGACAGTTTTGTTCTGGCTCCGGCATCTGCATTGGCAGCACCTCTTACTACTACCGCCGTTATGGGAATAGCCCCTAGCAGGCCACATACAATATTACCCGCTCCTTGTGCCAGCAGTTCACGGTTTACCGGGGTGATGCGATTATGTTTATCTAATTTATCAACAGCTTCTACGCAGAGCAAGGTTTCGAGACTGGCTAATAACCCAATCAGCACACCCGCCTTCCATATTTCTATGTTTGAAAAAAGTTGTGAAAAATCAGGGAACCTGATATTGCTAAATACATTACCAGGAATGTTCACTAACTGGTTTGGCTTCAAAGAAAGGCCGGGAATCCATTCTGTAAACACAGTATTCAATAAAATACCAGCCAATACAACCACAAGAGGCGCGGGCAGAATCCTTAATTTTTTTGCTGCCGGTTGTTGCCATAAAAAAAGAATGAACAGGGAAACAAATGCGATGATAATGGCGCCTTTGGTGATATGCTGGTTCAGGCCTTGAAAGTTACTGGTGATCTTTGTGGATGAAAATAATTGCAGAAATCCACTGGCCCAGAAATCAGGCTGATCATAACCGAGAGCCAGGGGTATCTGTTTAGAGATCAGTAATATGCCGATAGCCGCCAACATTCCTTTTATTACGGAAGAAGGGAAATAATTGGCGATCACTCCTGCTTTTAAAAGACCAAGTAGTAATTGGAAAAGGCCTGCTACAATTACTGCCAGCAGGAAAACACTGTACCCGCCAAGGGAAATGATAGATGCAGCAACAATAGTGGTAAGCCCTGCTGCAGGACCAGAGACACTCAAATGCGAACCACTGATCAATGATACGACCAACCCGCCAATGATACCGGAAAGAAGTCCTGCATAAACAGGAGCACCGGAAGCAAGGGCAATACCCAGGCAAAGAGGAAGAGCCACCAGAAAAACAGACAATCCCGCAGGCAGATCATGCCTGGACCACATCAGCCGGTAATACCTGATCGTTCGCTGCACAGTAAATAAAGAGTTGTAATGTGCAGTAAAGATAAGTTTAAAAAAAGTTTTTTGAAAAGTTGATAATAACCGAAATCAGGTTTTTATTTTATTGACTCAGCTTTCATTTTTTTTGTCCAGAAAATATAAGACAGTACTCCCGGTATGATCCACATAAGCATTCCTGCCATACGGGGATCAATGTTTCCCTGGGAGGCGGCAATCCCAGAATAGGTAGCACCGAATAAATCAAAAAACAAACCGGCATAGGCCCACTCTTTCAGTTTGTTTAGTCCGGGGATTAAAATCGTAACAGAACCAATCAGCTTGGCCCAGCCGATAAATGGAATAAAATATTTAGGATAACCGAGAAAGCCATGAAATACATCTATTGATTGCTGGTTTGACATGATATTCGGTACAGCCGAAAAGATCATCAGCCCTGCAAACAAAAGAGTAAATACCCAGTAAAGAATGTTAGTGGTTTTTGTATTCATGCTCATTAGTTTTATTTTTTGAATGTCAGTTGCTCTTCTTTTAAAGCCGCCCGGAGCAGGGGTATGGAAGATGGCCCCATTCCATGCAGTTGTAAGATGTCTTTTTCACTGAAGCTGGACAACTGCTTTAATGATGTAATTTGTTTATTTATCAAAGCTCTTCTTGCCGGTGCAGATAAACCGGCCATCCACCCCTCTTTTTGTTTTTTAAGTTGTTCGCAAACAGGACAAGTTGGGCAATCGCTGCTTTTAAAATAAACATGTCCTTTGCTGCAAGTCTTTTTAGTTCCCGTCATACGCTTTCTGCAGATCAGTAATGATGATTTTTTTCATTTTCAGCATGGCCTGCATGGCCCGGCCTGCTTTTTCTTTATCAGGGCTTCCAATCAATTCGCCCAGTTTTGTTGGGACGATCTGCCAGCTTACTCCAAATTTATCTTTCAGCCAGGCACACATACTCTCCTGTCCGCCATCTGCAGTTAGTTTATCCCAGTAGTAGTCTACTTCTTCCTGGTCTTTGCAATCCACCACAAAAGACAATCCTTCACTGAATGTAAAATTGTGCGGACCTGAGCTATCCATAATGGCAAAAGTTTCGCCATTCAGTGAAAACCGGGCATGTTTGATATAGCCTTCCACGTCCGGCTCGCCTTTTTCATAGCGGGCAATCAGTTCTGTTTTGCTGTTGGGGAAAAGCGAAGTATAAAAATCAATGGCTTTATTGGCCCGGCCGCTGTTATTCATAGTAAACATCAATGCCGGCACAATCGTTTCGTTTTCCATCTTACCCATCATCAGTTGCCAGTTTACACCATACTTATCCTGGCACCATCCATATTTCTCACTCCATGGATAGCTGTTTAACGCCATCATCACCATCCCGCCTTCACTAAGCTGCTTCCATTTGGCTTCAGTCTCTTCTGCCGTTTTACAAACGACAAAGAAAGAAACAGAGGGGTTTATCCTGAACATGGGCCCGCCGTTCAGTGCCATGAATTTTTTACCGCTCAATTCAAAAAGCTGTACAAGACCGGTGTCGCCTGTTATTTTTGAATTTTCGAAAACGGAGCAATAAAACTCAGCAGCTTCTTTTCCCTTTCCATCGAACCAGAGACAAGGATAAATCTTATTTGACATAACTATTTGTTTTGACAGTTAATCATCCATTTTACACCAAACTTATCTGTGAAGCTTCCCCAGTAGGCGCCCCAGAACATATCTGTTAATGGCATTTCAATAGCACCGCCAGCAGACAATGATTGGAAAAGGCGATCCGCTTCCTGTCTTGAATCTACATCCAGGCTGATATACATATTATTACCCATACTTACTTTACATCCCATTTGTTCGGGTGCATCAGAACCCATCAGTTTGTATCCATCAGAGATAGGGAGTGACACATGTAACACCAGGTTTTTTGCCTCATCGGGAAGCGGTGGCATACCTTCCTGCGGCGGCATATCGCCAAAACGGTTTATACCACCTTCAAACTCGGTCCCGAAAACAGATTTATAAAAATTAAAGGCCGCTTCTGTCTGGTTAGTAAAATTCAGGTAAACATTTGCTTTAGTCATGGTTGGTTGTTTAAATTGTTTCAGTATGCTTTTTAAAGCTGTTGAGGATAGACTGCCAGCCGAAACGTTGTAATTCAAGGGAATTCTCATTTTCAGCTTCAAAGCTTTCTGTTACCAGTATCTTTCCTTCTTTCTCTTCAAAACTTACCCTCATCTTTCTTCCATCACCCATGGTGGAAGCAATGGTTTTATGTTTTACCACTTCATCATGTACTCCGCCAAAATCGAAACTGAAACTTCCGTCTTTAGCCGCCATAGTAGAAGAGAATTTTCCGCCCGG
>CAZTKV010000021.1:0-7497 GCA_964614285.1 uncultured Chitinophaga sp.
CTTTAAACAATACTCGCCTTTTCTATCAAATAAGTTTGTTTCTCACTCTTCCTGGCCTCCACTTCAAACCTGTTATTATAATATCCTTTCTTCATCCATTCAAAAAGATATTTTGCAATAAACCCAACAAAACCATGTTGCTGATATTGCTGCACATGTTTCAATTCATGACAAACCCAATCCTTGTCTTTTAAAAACTCCTGCCGGCTTGTATTGTGCAGATGAATAGTGGAACCAAATACGATAGCTACTTTACATGCCTCCATTTTAGCAGCGGCTATTTTAGCCACCCATGAGTTTTCTTTTATTCTTATTTGCATGCTGCTATGACTAGAGGCAAAGGGTTTTGGTTGCAATAATTAGTTTTCATCATTGAAAGCCTCTAACTATTATTGGTACTTTCCCTCATCTTTTTTCTCTCCATAATGTAAAGGTCCTCGAAATGGTAAAACCCCAGCGAAACTGTCCTTTACCCCATGAAGTTATGGTGCGGGGAATAAAACGATTCTCTAATATTTCTGTTGCATTTGTGAAATTGAGACGGAAGATGTGCCCTGAGGTAAGAATTTCAAATCCAATACCCAGTGGATCAAAAAATTTGATATTATCATTTACTGCAAAAGAATCTTTACTACTTTGATTGCGAAAGGGATGAAAATAATCCACTACAAGATTCAGCCTGTTTGACACTAGTGGCAACCGGATGGCACCACCCAGTGCAAACATATTTTGCTGATCGTATGAGATGGCATATCCACGGGTCATAAAAGTGGGATTTAGCTGCACACTTACTTTACCGATCTTTTTAGCCAATATTAATTGTATCACATTGCTGGTACGGTCTCCCAGATTTTCGAAACTGTTATCCTGGTTATCAAATGCATTTCTTTTCTGCGATGAAATAACAGCATTGGCGTACACAGCAATAGATAATGGATGGCCGGGGTCATCCTCCCTTTGTTGCAGCAACCGATGCTTAATGCCAAACTCCCATAAATTTTGTACAAGGCCGGCACCTTTAGCACGGGCAAAAACAATGTCTGTTTTGTGTCCCAGTCCTATATGAAAACCAATACGTATATCTGCAGCATTATCCAACCCAAAAAAACGTTTGATGCCTCCGTTATCCCCTGCCATATCACCAAAATTATGCGTAACATTAAAATCCATTTTCCCTTTGCCAGTCACTTCGGTGGTTCTGGCATTGATTGTTTTTGTAGCGCTGAAAATCCTTACTGGTTTTCTTTCTGTTTTACCGATAACACTATCCTGTGCTGTTGTTAGAACTGAAATAAAAATAGTTGCCAGTGTAAATAATTGCTTCATATCATTGTTTTTATAATGCAGGAGTAATCGTTTATAAGCAGCCAGGGGTTGCTTATAAAGAGCAGAAAAAGTAAAAGAACCAATCCTGCCAAGCAAGCAAAGAATTTACACAGGTGGGTATAAGTACTACTTCAAAGCTGCTACTATTTCTTCTGCGTGGACCTTATTCTTTGGCCGGAGGAATATTTTCCTGATAAACCCTTTTTCGTCAATTACAAAAGTGGTTCGGAGCACTCCCATGTACTTATGACCGAACATTTGCTTTTGGTCCCAAACCCCGTATTTCTCCAATATCCTATGCGAGGTATCTGCAATCAATGTAAAAGGAAGATTGAATTTTGCTTCAAACTTTTTATGCTTTTTCTCATCATCAGGGCTAACCCCTATCACTTCAAATCCATTTTTCTTTAAAAGACCATAATTATCCCGCAGGTTACAGGCCTGTATGGTGCAGGTAGGAGTATCATCTTCAGGATAAAAATACAAAACCAGCTTTTTGTCTTTATAATCTTTGAGTGAAATTTTATTTCCGTTCTGATCCAGTCCTGTGAATGCAGGGGCCTTATCACCTTCTTTCAGCGTTATCATGATTTACGATTTCTTTTTTACAGGAGCTTTTTTAGCAGATGTGGTTTTTTTCTTTGTACTGCTGCTTTTTTTAATTGTTTTCTTTTTAAGTGGCGGTGGAGTGTATGGATTTCTTTTAAATAACCATACTTTGGTAGTTATATTTCCAACCAAATCTTCTGCAGTTACCTTCAACTCATGCACACCATATGGACAACGTTCGTCAAATTCATAAATCCAGTTCCTTGTTTTATCGTTGGTAAATCGTATCCATCTTCCATTTAACTCTGCCCTGAAATTTTTTACCACTCCGAAATTGTCCGTTGGTGTAAAAACGATGCGGTTTGAAGCACTTAGGTTAATGGTATCCTCATTATTCAGGTCACTTATGCTTGGAGGTACTGTATCGATAAATGCCTGGAAAGAGCCAAAGTCATCAAAGTCGGCTGTTAACCATTCGCCTTGCCAGTTTGCCTTACGAACAGATTTATTATTCCTGTAAGTACGTTGCAACAATACTTTTTCTTTTAGCTTATCCGGAATGGGATCGTATGGTCTGATCCAAACGGTAAAACTCTCGTGTACAGGTATAGAAGCGTCATTAAGCTGGTGTAGTGCTGAGATAGCATTCGGAGTCTCAGATGAGTTATTGCGGAAATAATAAGCTTTAACAGTATCATACAGGCTTCCGGTCGCCATATGCACTTCAAAGTCAGGTTTTGTCAGTATAGTTTTTTCAGCAGGGGCAAAATAAATAGCTCCTTCCTGCCTGAAGATTGCTCTTGGAATACTATCACTGTACTGTACCTTAAAATTTAGCTGAGAAGTATTACCAGCTGCATCTTTTACATCAATTCTTATAGCATACAATGAAGTATCCGGCAGAATTATTACTCCATCCCCATTTAATTTTTTATATGCTGCTCCTCTTTCGCCCGGCATGACAGACAAATGCTGTAACCATGCACCCCCATTGTGTTTATGCATATAATCAACATGGGCATTCATGTATACTGTTTCGTCATAATCAATACTATCTAAGATAAATGCCACCTGCAGCTGGTCAGCTACATATAGTTTGGCGGCGTAAATTCCGTTGGGGTTAGTAGACCCCGATACCCTGTCATAAGCCTGCAAGGCAAAACTAACCCTGTTGGTTCCCACCTTAAGTACTGGTGTTTTTGGAATGATATACCCGCTGTCTGTATTCTTTACCGGGTAAAATAATGGTGATTGATCATACACTGATCTGTTTCTGTCGTATAATGCAAGTTTTACCAAAGCAGGAGGTATATTATCCTTCACCCCAAAATCAAATAGTAAAGGATTTAATCGCTTTGTTGTTTTAGTATCAAATATCTCAAAATGCAGGTGTGGCCCCTGGGAGCCTCCTGTATTACCACTGTACGCAATGAACTGCCCTTTACTAACCGGGAATTTTTCTTTGGTAAGCTCAAGCTCCATTGCCCAGGATTCTTGCTTATACTGTTGCTCAGTAACATATTTTTCCAGGTCTGGATAAAAATCATTCAGGTGGCCGTACAAAGTGGAGAGTCCGTTTGGGTGATTGATAATTATGAAACGACCAAAGCTTTGCGGCCTGATACCGATTTTCGCAATATAACCCTGGGCGGCGGCATATACTGGCAGGTTTTCTCTCTGCTTCGTTCGTATATCAAGTCCCATGTGCCAGTGATTAGGACGTAGTTCACCAAAATTGGCAGATAAATCAATGGGTATCCCCATTGGATTACGAAAATAATTTTTGGGATAAGGTGGCAATTGTGCCTGCATATACAACCCGCAAAAAATCAACAGTGTAACAAGGAAATAAATTCTCAGGCGCATAAGCAAAAATAAGCAGGGAAGCAGAATGTGAAGGATAAATAACTCATTCTTTGTATCTTTTATCTTTCTATATTATGCTAAAACTAATCTGGCTTTTCCCTCTTTCATTGCTCTTGTATGCCTGCCCATACGAATCAATGGTGCCACTGGAAAAAAGACCCGTGGAGCCTGTTGACAGCAGCCTTGTTGGCTTTTGGTACGGCATTGTAAAAGACGGCAGTGATTATTTTGGGATAGAAGCACTGGAGGTTTCCAAACACTCGGATTCCGTTTATTCAATCATTCGCTATGGCAAAGCAGTAAAAGGAGATATGATCTTACCAGACACTTCTTACTTCACAGGATATACTTCCTGGATAGATGGACAACAATTTATGAACATAAGAGGATCGGTCACCTTTGCTGAACAGCGAAAAGGCAAAAAATCACCCGAGTTGGTGACACATACCGTTTACTACCTTTCGGCTTTTAACAGGACTAATGATACACTTCAGGTGAAAACTATCACAGAAACATTCAGCACACAAAAGACAATTCAGCGTTCTGAGGACCTGAAAAAGTTAATTATAGAGATGGCTCAACGGAAAAACATATATGATGACCTGTATTCCCTCTCTTACAGGAAAATACCTAAACCCGCCTCCTTTTAGCCCGGCCGGGAATTAGTGGAAATTTTTCCGTTATTCAACTCTTCAAAACCCCTCGATTCCCCTACTTTTGCGCAATTTGTTTTTTCATAACGATTACTGCCTGCTACATCCTTAAAAACAAAAAATGCCAAAAGACAATTCGATCAAATCAGTTCTCATTATCGGCTCCGGCCCTATCATTATCGGACAAGCCTGTGAATTTGACTATTCCGGCACACAGGCTGCCAGAAGTTTGCGGGAAGAAGGTATAAAAGTCATACTTATTAATAGTAACCCGGCCACTATTATGACAGACCCTATGATGGCAGACCGGGTTTACCTTTTGCCATTGACAGCAGAAAGTATTGAGCAAATACTGCAGGAAAATGAAATAGACGCCGTACTGCCTACCATGGGAGGGCAAACCGCCCTGAATCTTGCCAAAGAAGCAGAAGACCTGGGCCTTTGGAAACAATATAATGTCCGGCTGATTGGTGTAGACATCAAAGCCATCGACAAGGCAGAAGACCGGGAAAAATTCCGGCAGTGGATGATTGAACTGGGAGTACCTGTGGCAACTGCCAAGACAGCCAACTCTTTTTTGGAAGGAAAGGAGTTTGCACAAGAAATAGGTTTTCCACTTGTTATCCGCCCTTCTTTTACACTTGGAGGTACCGGGGGCGGTTTTGTGCATGATAAAGACGATTTGGATGAAGCACTGAACCGTGGTTTGCAGGCATCGCCCATACATGAAGTGCTGGTTGAAAAAGCAGTATTGGGGTGGAAGGAGTTTGAGCTGGAATTATTAAGAGATTCTGCCAACAATGTTTGTATTATTTGTACCGTTGAGAATTTTGATCCGATGGGTGTGCACACCGGCGACTCTATCACTGTTGCCCCTGCCATGACCCTAAGTGATACAGGTATGCAGCTGATGCGGAATACCGCTATCCGGATGATGAGAGATCTTGGCAATTTTGCAGGCGGTTGTAATGTGCAGTTTGCTATGAGTCCTGCTACTGAAGAAATCATTGCTATTGAAATAAATCCCAGGGTAAGCCGCTCTTCTGCTTTGGCAAGTAAAGCAACCGGTTATCCTATTGCAAAGATTGCGGCCAAACTGGCAATTGGTTATAACCTGGATGAATTGGAAAACCAAATAACAAAAACTACTTCCGCTTATTTTGAACCGGCACTCGACTATGTTATTGTAAAAATACCCCGCTGGAATTTTGATAAGTTCAAAGGAGCAAATGATACACTGGGTCTCCAGATGAAAAGTGTGGGTGAGGTAATGGCGATCGGCAGAAGCTTTACAGAAGCTATCCAAAAAGCCTGTCAGAGTTTAGAGAATAATGCTATTGGTTTGGGCTACTATGGAAAAAGTATGATGCGGGCAGAAGAGCTGCTTGAATATATCAAAACACCAAAATGGGATCGCATTTTCCGTATCAAAGATGCGTTGATGGCAGGTATTTCTGTAGGTACTATTTCAAAAGCCACCAATGGTATTGACCGCTGGTTTTTGTATGAGATACAAAAGATCTGTAACCTGGAAAAAGAAATTGCGAAATATGATTTGGATACATTGCCACTTGATCTGTTAAGAGAAGCTAAAGTAAATGGCTTTAGCGATGAACAGATAAGCCGCATTACCGAACATGGTGATGAGGAAGATGTATATTATAAAAGAAAAGCTGCCGGCATAACAAGGGTGTACAAAATGGTTGACACCTGTTCGGCAGAGTTTGAAGCCAAGACACCATATTTCTATTCCAGCTTTGAGGGGGGTAATAACAGCGAAAGCAAAGTCTCAGATAAAAAGAAAATAATTGTGCTTGGTTCCGGGCCAAATCGTATCGGGCAGGGTATTGAGTTTGATTATTGCTGTGTGCATGGGTTGCTTGCTATTAAAGAATGTGGTTATCAGGCCATCATGGTAAACTGCAATCCCGAAACGGTGAGTACCGATTTTGATATGGCTGATAAATTGTATTTCGAGCCTGTTTACTGGGAACATCTATGGGAGATAATCGAACATGAAAAACCAGATGGTGTCATTGTTCAGCTCGGTGGACAAACAGCATTAAAACTTGCCGAAAAACTAACACAAAAAGGAATCCGCATTGTAGGAACATCTTTCGATAGTCTTGATATAGCTGAAGACCGCGGCAGGTTTAGTGATATGCTGAAAGAGCTTGAAATTCCTTATCCGGAATATGGTACGGCATGGTCGGTCGATGATGCTGTTGAAGTAGCTAATAAAGTGGGTTACCCGGTACTTGTTCGCCCTTCTTATGTATTGGGCGGACAAAGGATGCGGATCGTTATTAATGATGAAGAAGTTGAAAAAGCAGTGGTGAGTTTACTGAAGCACATTCCCGGCAATAAAATTCTGATTGACCACTTCCTGGATCGTTGCCAGGAAGCAGAGATAGACGCCATCTTTGACGGCGAGAATTTTCATGTAATGGGTGTAATGGAACATATTGAACCTGCAGGCATTCACAGTGGTGATAGTAATGCAGTATTACCTGCCTTTAACCTTACTCCACTGATTGTACACACCATGGAGGAGTATGCGGAAAAAATTGCCCGGGCATTAAAAATACAGGGACTTATTAATATACAGTTTGCTATTAAGGATGGAAAAGTGTATGTGATAGAGGCTAATCCACGGGCATCCAGAACAACTCCATTTATCGCTAAGGCCTACCAGATACCCTATCTGAATATAGCTACCAAAGTAATGATGGGTACGTATAAGCTAACAGATTTCACTTTTGAGAAGAAACTGGACGGTTTCGCTATCAAAGAGCCGGTTTTCAGCTTCAATAAGTTTCCCGGAGTAAATAAAGAATTGGGGCCTGAAATGAAATCTACTGGTGAAGCGATACGTTTTATAAAAGACTTAAGAGACCCCTACTTCCGTCAACTTTACAAAGACAGAAGTATGTACCTGAGCAAGTAAATTGCTTAACAACAAAGAAGCCTGCTACTCTGATTTTTATCATAATAACAGGCTTTAATGGTTAATGGTCAACTGAAACGATTAGTCCCCGTGGTTGGTTTTGGTTGTCTTTACTAAAAGAAGACTATGGCTTGTAAAAATTTGTAGTATTACTTT
>CAZTKV010000021.1:7597-25135 GCA_964614285.1 uncultured Chitinophaga sp.
CAACAACGTTTATACTTACAGCTGTTTGATGCCATTGTAAAACAAAAGAAATATGACGAAGCATCTATTATTGAAAAGTTTCACCCGGCCATTACCAAAAAAAATATTGCCTTTCAAAAACATTACCTGCAACGCCAGATAGTTGAGGCGATCGTACAGTATGATAACCGAAACAACCCCGGTCATGATATCTATAATCAGATACAACTGATAAGAATCTACCGGAAAAAGGGATTGTTTAATGAAGCTCATACTATCTGGAAAAAAGCAGTAGAAAAAGCAAGAAGTACCGAGTCGTTTGCTTTGCTGAATCTTTTGAAAACAGAATTTGAGAAGATGATCCTTTTCAGCAGTGTGAATACAAAGTATGATGAACTACACTCCTTGTTTAAAAAGAACCTGATTACCTATAATGAATATGCAGACCTGATTACTCTTCGTGATATTTATGCAGAAACAATCCTGTTGAAAAAGAAAGCTCATTTTGATCTGGATAAAGAACTAAGGAAAAAGATTTCACTTTTACTAGAGAGAGTAAATAAAGCCAATACTACGAGCCATGGGCATTCTTTCTGGTTCAGGCATTATTACACTATGAATAAAGCAACATTGCTTTATTTACTGAATGAAACCCCTCAATCTTTTGAGATATTGCAGCAGGTCTTTGCAGACTGGAAAAAGAATTCCCGGTTTATTACCACTCACGGAGAGTTTTACATCGAATTGCTTTACATGATCAATTATGCAGGGGTACTCAATGGTTCATACAACTATGTGACAGATATATTTAACGATGAGGTCAACCTCACGATAACAGAACCTGCACAAAGAGCCAACTTTGAAGCTATCAAGTACCTTGCCCTTAATAAGATCTATAACAAAACTGCCCGGTATGATAAGGTTGAAAAACTGGTTTCTTTTATGAAATCAAAATATAAGCTTTGGGAACCATTATTAAATTCAGACCTGAACAAAACCACCAACTTATCACTGGGTATTGGTTGCTTTGTGCTGGAACAATTTGAAGATGCTTTATACTTTACCAAAAGGGCCATTACTTATTTTAAAGAAGGCACCAGGGAAGAACATTCTGCACTGGCCCAGATACTACTGTTACTAATCACTTACAACCTCAATAATCCAAAGTTATTTGATGCGCAATACAACTCCACTTACACATACTTCTACAAGCGAAAGAAAAAACACCCATTTGAAACAGCTCTTGTGCAGTGCCTGCACCGGGCATTTTATATAAAGGATAATAAAAGTAAAATAGCCGAATACCAGAAAGCCCTTCGGGTATTTGAACAAAACAAGGATGATCTGGTACAACAAATGACATTTACTATTTTCAATTATCCGGGCTGGCTGATCAGTAAAGTGCAACGGATACCTTACCGGCAATATGTAGAAAGAAAAGTGAAAAGCGGTACCGATCATTGATCCAACCCTTTGTATCTTTCTGATATGAAAAAAGAGATTCAGTCAATCATTCAAAAAATTGAAGAAGTAAACAGTGGTCAACCCTGGTTTGGCAAACCGGTGTACGGCATTTTGGAAGAAGTAAACACAAAAAAGGTTTACCAGCGACCAAATGATACAGAGCATTCGATGATAGAATTGCTCTATCATATGATCACCTGGGCTGATTTCACCCTTAAGCGAATTGAGAAAGATCCTGATATGGACCTGGCGGCTTTTGAAAAGATGGATTGGCGACTGATCAATCCTAAAGTACATACCTGGAAAAAAGGCCTGGCCGAGTTCCGCTCTATTCAGAAAAAAATATTAATAACGCTGAAAAAAAAGGATGATGCCTTCCTGAAGGAGATAGTTGATTTCCGGAAGTATAATTATCGCTTTCTTATTCATGGAATGATAGAGCACAATATCTATCATCTTGGGCAAATCGCCTACCTGAACAAAATGCTGGCCTGATATACCCGGAAAGTAGTATTGCCGGTAAATGGCAGGTACATTACTTTTCCATATGGCTTTGTATGGGTATCAGTTCTGGAAGAAAATACCATTTCTGAAAATTTTAATCCCGCTGATCGCCGGCATAATTATTCAGTGGAATTTTCAATTACCCGCTATTTCGGGATGGTGGATTATGGCTATCGCTGTTCTTTTCCTTTGCAGTTTCTTCTTTATACCATTATTGAACAGGTTTCGCTATTCGGCCTTTAGCGGAATTATAGTCTCTGTTATTTTCTTTTCAGTTGGTATGCTATTAGCATGGAAAAATGATATTACTAATAACAGCAAATGGTTTGGTCATTATTACAACGAATCACAAGTTCTGATTGCAACACTGGACGAACCCCTGGTTGAAAAAACAAAATCATTTAAAGCCAATGCAACCGTTACTAACCTGCTGGAAGGCAAAAAATCTGTTTCCATTACAGGCAAAATAATTGTTTATTTCAAAAAAGATTCTCTGCCACATAACCTCCGCTATGGCTCACAAATACTTCTCAAAAAGCCCCTGCAGGAAATAAAGAACTCAGGTAATCCGGGAGGGTTTGACTACAAGCGATACTCTCTTTTCCAGGGTATCACCCACCAGGTCTATTTGAAACCCGGTGACTTTGAAATACTACAGGACCAGAATCAAAAATGGCTGAAAAAGCTGATTTATTCTTCACGGGAAAAAGTATTGGCCATTCTGCGAAAAAATATTCAGGGTGAAAAAGAACTGGGATTGGCAGAGGCACTGTTGATTGGTTATAAGAATGATCTTGATCAGTCTCTTGTCCAATCATATACTAATACCGGTGTAGTTCATATTATCGCCATTTCAGGCCTGCACCTGGGATTGATCTATTGGCTGCTTGTTCAGCTACTCAAACCACTTCGTAGGAATAAAAAAACAAAATGGCTTGCTCCTGTTCTTATCATTACTGGTTTATGGGCCTTTAGTCTTTTAGCAGGAGCTCAGCCATCTGTGCTCCGGTCTGCCCTAATGTTCAGTTGTATTGTATTGGGAGAATCCTTTTCCAGGAAATCATCTGTTTACAATACAATGGCTGTTTCTGCCTTTATTTTATTGTGCTATAATCCATACTGGTTGTGGGATGTGGGATTTCAATTGTCTTATGCAGCTGTACTGAGTATAATTATTTTTATGCGTCCAATCTACAACTGGTTTTACATTAAAAATAAAATTCTCGATTTTATCTGGAAGTTGAATGCTGTTACGATGGCTGCACAGGTACTCACCATTCCATTAGGTATTTACCATTTTCACCAGTTTCCCTCCTCTTTTATTTTAACAAATTTCCTCGCCGTTCCTTTATCCAGTATGATTCTGATCGGTGAAATATTGCTTTGTACTGTCTCATTTATTCCTTCAATTGCCTTGTTCACCGGAAAGATAATTTCCTGGTTGATCTGGCTGATGAATACGTATGTCGAAAGAATTGAAATGATCCCATTTTCTCTTTGGGATGGTCTGCAGATCAGCCTTACACAGGTTATTTTTCTTTTAGTTTTCGCTGCAGGAATAAGCTACTGGCTAATGGAGAAATCTAAGGGTGGGTTAAAAATTGGAATGACAGGTTTATTTCTCTTTTTTGCTGAAAGAAGTATTTCATTCATTAAAGCAGAAAAACAACAAAAGATCATTGTATATAATGTACCCCAGAAAAGAGCTATTGACTTCATTGACGGAAGAAACTATCGGTTTGTTGGCGACAGCGATTTGCTGATGGATGGGTTTACCCGTAATTTTCACCTGAAGCCTTCCCGTATTCTTTACCGGATAAAAAAAACTGAGTCTTTGAGCGATCTGCTATTAACTGAAAACTATGTTTCTTTTAAAAGGAAAAAGGTTTTATTGCTGGAGGAAGCTGTTTCATTTTTACCTGATGCAGATAAGCCTGTTGTCGACTTGCTTATTCTTTCCGGGAATCCTAAATTATATATGAAAAAACTGGCCGGCTCACTTGAAATAAAACAAGTGGTATTTGACGCATCCGTACCCGCCTGGAAAACAAACCACTGGAAAAAAGATTGCGACTCCCTGCATATTCCCTGGCATGATGTTACCACAAAAGGGGCTTTTGTCATGAAGGTGAATTAAGTTAGTTTTGCGACCTGCCTGCCGGAACATTAGTGAAAGCATGGCCCTTTCGATTTGCCTGCCTCTCAACTCCTTAAATATTATGAACAAGAAGATTCAATCGGCGCTGATTTCTATTTTTTATAAAGACGGACTCGAAAAAATTGTACAGGAATTATCTGACTTGGGTGTTACTATCTACTCTACCGGTGGTACACAAACATTTATTGAAAAACTGGGTATCAAAGTGACCCCGGTAGAGGAACTGACTACTTATCCATCCATTCTTGGAGGAAGAGTGAAAACACTACACCCTTCTGTTTTTGGTGGTATACTGGGAAAACGGGATGATGCTACCCATGTTGAGGAAATGAAGCAATACAATATCCCGGAGATAGATTTAGTAATTGTAGACTTGTATCCCTTTGAAGAAACGGTGGCAGGTACAACCGACGAAAAAGCCATTATCGAGAAAATTGATATCGGCGGACCATCAATGATCAGGGGTGCCGCCAAGAATTTTAAAGATGTAGTGGTGATTGCTGCCAAAAAAGATTATGCAGTCCTCGAAAACCTATTGAAAGAACAAAAAGGAGAAACTACCCTTGAACAAAGAAAAACATTTGCGGCTAAAGCGTTCGAAGTAGTAGCTCATTATGATGTGGCGATTGCCAAATATTTCAACCTGCCTGCCGGACAGGCAGGTCCGTCAGCATCTCTTTATTTTTTGGAGTCTATTCCTTATCCAAAAGCCATGAGGTATGGAGAAAACCCGCATCAATCCGGAATTTTTTATGGTGACCTTAATAAGCTATTTGATCAATTGAATGGAAAAGAACTTTCCTACAATAACCTTGTAGATGTGGATGCAGCCATACAACTGATTAAAGAATTCAGCGAAACTACATTTGCAATTATTAAACATACAAATGTATGCGGTGCGGCACAACGCTCCTCAGTAAAAGAAAGCTGGGATGCTGCGCTGGCTGGCGACCCGGAAAGTGCTTTTGGCGGAGTGCTGGTATGTAATGACACTATTAATAAAGCAACGGCAGATGCGATTAATGAAATATTCTTTGAAGTACTTATTGCTCCGGCATTTGATACAGATGCATTGGCCGTTTTGAAGTCAAAAAAGAATCGGATACTGCTGCAGCTGAAATCTCAGCCAACTGCCAGGGAGCAATACAAATCTTTGCTAAACGGTGTGTTGATACAAGGTATAGATGAAGGGAATTATACCGAATGGAAAGAAACAGGTGGCAGGGAAACAACCGATACCGAAAAAACAGATCTTGGCTTTGCCAATCTTATTTGCAAACATCTGAAATCAAATGCTATCGCACTGGTAAAGAACAAGCAGCTCATAGGAAAAGGCTGCGGTCAAACAAGCCGTATCGATTCTTTGAGACAGGCTGTAGAAAAAGCAAAACAATTCAAATTTGATCTGACAGCTGCGGTCATGGCAAGTGATGCTTTTTTCCCTTTTAATGATTGTGTACAACTGGGACATGAAGCAGGTATTACTGCTTTTATTCAACCGGGTGGTTCTATAAGAGATAATGACTCTATTGAATATTGTAAAAAAAATAACCTGGCAATGGTAATAACAGGTATGCGGCATTTTAAACATTAATGAATTTTTTCGACTTTCATAAAACAATAGTTCAATCATCCGCTGATTCATTAAAGAAACTGGCGGTATTCAATCCGCTTACCATTCATAAAAAGGGTACAAGAGCAAAGGCGCTTTTTGCCTTAGCATTGGTTTGTGTACTATGGGGTACCACATGGATTGCCTCTAAAGAAGGAGTCCGTCACATGCCTGCACTACAGCTGGCAGGTATTCGACAGCTTCTTGCCGGTATCATATATGTTGCATTTTTTATTATCAAAGGTGCCAGTTTACCCAAAGGGAAAGAATGGATACCGGTATTAGTATTAAGTTTTCTGAACTTCATTATGAGTAATGGACTTAGTACATGGGGTGTAAAATATATTTCTGCCGGTCTTGGATCAATTATGGGGGCCATATTTCCTTTGTGGCTGGTCGTAATTGGTCTCTTTGTTTCTAAAGAAAAAATTCCCGTAAAAGCTATTGTTGGTTTGCTGCTTGGCTTTGCCGGTGTTTGTATCATTTTCTACGACCATCTGCATGATTTTTTGAATGCTGACTTTCGATTCGGCATTATCCTATCATTGATTGCCACCTGGACATGGGCATTTGCTACTCTTTATACTAAAAAACAGGCAGCAAGCTTTAATCCTTATTTCAGTTTGGGACTCCAGATGGTGATAGCAGGCTTAAGTCTTTTCATATTTACGAATATTACCGGGAATGCAGTTCCCGTTTCCGCTATTCCCTGGCAGTCGTGGGCTGCCATTGCATACCTTATTATTTTTGGTTCACTGATCGCATTTATCTGCTACCTGTATGCTTTACAAAATCTCCCTACTGAGCAAGCTTCAATCTATGCTTATATAAACCCGATTGTAGCCGTTCTTTGCGGTTGGTTGATATTTAGCGAAAAGATTACTATTTATATTACAGTTGGTGGCCTTGTTACCTTACTGGGGGTGTACCTGGTAAATAAAGCATTTAAAGCAGCAGTGCCTCCTCCCGAGCAGCCGGAAACTGAAGGTATCTAATACTACTTTCCTGCTACTTCTTTAATGAATGTTGAATACACATCTCTCCATCCTGCAAACCGTTGATCAGTGCCTAAAAATGTATTGTGCCATACAGTAATTAGTGTGCCGTTTACATTCTTTACTTCATTGTAATAGTGCCTCATCTCTTGCAATGCCTGCTGCGGGGAATATTTTTGCTCGTAAAAAGAATTGGCCTCCATATAGCAGAACGGGTATACCAGCAGGCTGGTTGTTTCTTCCTTCTCAAGATCGTACCAATAAAAAGGAGAGGCTACCGATGCCCTGAAGCCGTTTATACTTCCATACCCCATGGAGAAATCTTCAGTGACCCCGGCATCTATTAAGTAACGATAGGTCTGTGGTAACGTAAAACGGATGAAATGCTGACGGGAGCAAATGATTAAATGCCCTGATGCCTGCTCAATAATTTCCTTCTCCTTTTTTATCAATGAGAAATTATCTCCACTTTGCCAGGACGGGTGTATTCCAATCTCGTACCTGGCAGCATGTCTACTTAAAAGTGTTTTCAGTGCAGCACTATATGGTGAAATATTTCTATCATATCTACTGGTTCTTTTTGCCACCAAAAAAAAATATCCTGGTTTTAGCCTGAACTCATCATGCAGGCTATCCATCCATTCATAAGAATCAAACGGGTCCTGGGCCTTGCCCTTTATTACTTTCCTCCTTAACTCAAGTTTTTTCAACTCTCCCTTCAACAAATCCTTCAGCATTGCTCCGGTACTTCTCTTCCAGTCCTTATGTTTATAAGAGTACGCCTCATCAATATCGTAAGTAGGATAGAAAGTAAAATGTGAGTGAGAAAATGTGAGTGAGGAGAATTTCTCCATAATTTTTTGCCTGAAATCCTGCACCCAGATATTTATTAAAGGCTTATTTAAGAAACCCTCCCTAAATGCCAGTGAGTTTTCATGACCATAACGGCCATACACATCTTTTTGATGGGGCATATACTCCTCATATCGGCTAAGCAGGTAGAAAGATGCTGCCAGAAAATCAAACGGAAAATCGCCGTTGGTTCTAAAAAAACCTTTGTATGCTGTCACATCAAAACAATCAATTACCTGTGAATGAATATCTTTCTCAAACAATAGAGAATGAGGCTTTAACCAAAATTCACCCGGCGTAATTAGTGTATCGCTATAATTTATTCTTGCGCCTGTTTCATTTTCATATAAATTCTTGTCTGTTGTGATAGAAATACCCTTACCAGTCAGGATATTCCCGATAAAATCGCAAATGTACTGCAGCCTTGGCGTTATTGTCTTACTATATAAAAGCATACCTGCTCTCGTCTGACAAACGAATATACTTATCCGGCTTCAATTGGGTTTTTTTTCCGGATGCATCCTTTTATTTTCAATCCCGTCCTCTAAATTGGGCCAGAAAACCCATGAAACCATTACCATGCAGTGAGAAAACATTTCTCCATACTATTACTTGGCGTATTTGTTCTGTTCCAGCATGCAAAACAGGCGATATACCTGGAATGTACTATAGCAAACAAGTATAAATCTCCAGCACAGCAATGCGATTGTGAGAAAAAAACGGGGTTTGATAAATCCGGCTCAAATAATGACCCTTTCTCAAAGAATCATACTCATATTCATCTCGAAGAATTATTTCAGCATGTAAAAGAAAATATACCGCATTTTATCTGCTCGTTTCTACCTGGTAAAAAGTATCAATTATCTCCTGATGATCTATCCGAAGGAATTACCGTTGAGTTGTTCCGTCCTCCTTGTGCTTAGGCCTCATTCAATTACTAATGTATGCCAACTGTCATACAGCACCTGCATTTGCCTGAACAGGTAAAGGCCAGGTAGTTATTTCCATACATTTTTTATTAATAACCTCTTTAATTTATTTTATGAATAAATTATTTATATCATTTTGCCTGCTTTTCCCAGCAATAACAATGGCTCAAACAACTACAGAGGGGCCAAACATCATATATGGTATCTGTTCAAAAGATAACCTGTCAGCAGATCCATTCGGAAAATGGTTTATCAGTGGCTATAATGATTACACTCCCAATACTGTAATAACTGATCAACTCAAAAGGCAGAACACTGATAAAATAAGTATTGAAATATATTTTGGTACCTGGTGCGGAGACAGCAAGAGAGAAGTACCCCGATTTCTCAAACTCCTGCATAACATTTCATTTCCTGAAAAGAAAGTAACACTGATAGGGCTTGGTAACGGTGATTCGCTTTACAAACAGAGCCCTCAGCATGAAGAGGCCGGTAAAGGAATTTTCAGGGTGCCCACATTCATTATTTACAAAAATGGAATTGAGATAAACCGCATCAATGAATTTCCAATTTTCTCATTAGAAAGAGATCTGCTGACTATTATCAGCAACGGGCAATATAGTCCCAATTACCATTCTTTTGTGCTTGTAAAGCAATGGTTAACTGAAGATATACTTCTGGATGACAATATCAGTACTGCCGGACTGGCCCAGCAATTGAGATTACTGGTAAAGAACGAACATGAGTTAAACAGCTTAGGTTATCTGCTGCTGAATCATGACAAAAAGAAAGAAGCATTACGGGTATTTCAAATAAATTATTTCCTGTATCCGGAATCTGCTAATGTCATCTCAAGTCTTGGCGAAGGATATTATGAAAATAATGATCTTAAAAAAGCTATTTCTTTTCTTGAAAAAGCATTAGAAATAAATAAAAAACCGGATGATATTAAAGGTATCCTGGAGATACTATACAAAACAAAAGAGAAAGAAAAACTGTAACTGCAATACCGAATCTTCCCCGATATAGAGTAACCTGTGGCGGGGAAGATTTAGTTTTTACCATGTTTCTCTCTCCACAATTCATTAAACGATTTTTTAGGAAACTCCATTTCCCCCCGGTGTCGTTTCCATCCTTTTACCAGGCTATTAACCACCCAGTTTTTAATGCTTCCGCTGGCCATGTTCATCCATCTCCGTCGAAGCATCCCCTGTCTCCACATTTTCCAGGCTATCTTTTCACCAAACGAACTATGGCCCTCATTCACCGCCTCATGCCTGTTTTCCAATAATAATTCATGCAGGTTGATCTTTACGGCACACACTTCTGTACAGTTTCCGCATAAAGAAGAAGCATAGCTAAGGTGTTTCCATTCACCCATTTCTTTCAGATGCGGAGTTATTACAGATCCTATCGGACCACTATAGGTGGCTGCATATGAGTGTCCCCCAATATTTTTATAAACAGGGCAAGCATTGAGGCAGGCGCCGCAACGGATGCAGTATAGGCTTTCCCTTTGTTTCTCATTTGCGAGAATATTAGTACGGCCATTATCCAGTAATATCACATACATATCATCAGGCCCGTCTGTTTCATTCATTTGCCGTGGACCCGTAACAATTGTATTATAAACCGTAATTTTTTGCCCAGTGCCAAAAGTTGATAAAAGTGGCCAGAACAATGCCAGATCAGTAACAGAGGGAATTACTTTTTCAATACCTGCTACTACTATATGCGTTTTAGGGAATGAACAGCTAAGCCTGGCGTTTCCTTCATTCTCTGTTACCGCTATTCCCCCAATATCCGCAACGATAAAATTAGCCCCGGTCACCCCCACCTCTGCCTGCACATATTTCGCCCTAAGTACTTTCCTGGCGGTGAGTGTCAACTGCTCTGGTGTTGCTTTTGGATCAGTACCCAGTTTTTCTGCAAAGAGTTTAGCAACATCTTCTTTGCTTTTATGCATGGCAGGAGTTACAATGTGATAAGGTGGTTCACCATCCAGTTGCTGAATGTATTCACCAAGGTCAGTTTCCACACTTTCAATACCATTCTTTTCCAAAAAATCATTCAGGTGAATTTCTTCCGTTACCATGCTCTTGCTTTTCACCAGCATTTTACAGCCCTTTTCGTCACATATCTTCTTTATAGCATCAAGGGCCTGACCGGCATCCTCCGCCCAAATAACCTTTGCACCTCTTTTTGATATAGCTGCTTCAAAATTTTCCAGTTGTTTATCCAGCGTTTCAATGGCTTTCCATTTTATATTCTTGGCTCTTTCCCTTGCCAGGTGTACATCGGTAAATTGTTGCTTTCCTTGTGGTACTACAGCATTATATTTACCAATATTAAAATTGATCTTCCGGCGATGATCTTTATCGGCAGCTTTGATGGTACTTTTAGCGATAAAGTCTGCAGCAGTTCCTTTCATTGGTAAAGTTTGTTGAATTACTCTTTAAAATCAATCTCTTCCCATTCTCCTTTTGCTATTGTGTCCAATGCATTATAAAAATCTTCCCCGTATTTCCTGATCAATGGTTCTTTTAAAAACTGGTAAACAGGTACTTTTAATTTTTCTCCCAGAGCACAGGCAGGACTGCACATTTGTTCCCGCGGCTCATAATTCACTCTTTCATAATCACCATGTTTCCCCTTTTTGGCAATGATAGGATACAGGTGGCAACTGATCGGTTTTTTCCAGGAGATAACTCCTTCATTATATGCCTGCTCAAAAGCACATTTGATTATCCCATTTTCTCCACGGATACCATATACACAAATTTCATTATCACTATCCAGGGTTGGTGTCACCCATTCAAACTCCTTGTCATATACATAAAACCCTTTCTTCTCTATTTCAGCGACAGCAGCCTTTGTAAGATAGGACTTTACCTTTTCATACAAATCAGTAATAATTTTCAGCTCTTCTTTATCCAACGGCGCACCGGCAGCCCCATCTTCACAACAGCCTCCTTTACATTTATTAAGATCGCATACAAATTTTTTATCCACCACATCCTCGGTGATCAGGATATTATCAATTACTATCAAAACCGTTTATTTTGTTGCAAAGGTAAGGGCCGGTTTATTGCCGGCCTTCATTTGTTCTTTTAAAGAGTTTGTTCCTTATATGATGTCCTGCAGAGGTGAGCCTGTTGTGCGAGGTAAGATAATGCAATACTTTATGTTCCAGCCAGTGGTGCAAGGGTACCAGCAAGGCCGCCAGCGCAATCATAAAAATAAGATCTTTCCACGGTTCACCATTAGTGACAGAATAAATATTCTTTTTAAATACAAGGAAAATGAATTCAAACAACATCAGGAATACGAAGAAACCAACTGCTTTAATCAGCCCGGCAGAGACTTTAAACATACCCAGAATGACAAGAGCAATGAAAAGCACTACTATGCCCAAAGTAATGGCCATATACTGAATATTGTTCTTTCGTCTTTTCGTCTCTTCTTGCTCTTTCCGTATTCTTTCATTTCGTTGTTCCTCTGCTGTTGCTTCCACCTGTGCCAGCTCTTTCTCTTTATTAAGTTTATCTATACTGTCTTTATACAGGTAGTACATACCATTGTACATACCGGCAGTTCGAAAATCACCCTTGTTTTTGTGCAATGAGTCCAGGTATTTTGCAGTAGTCATCGTAATCTCCAGAGAGCCGTTCTTTTCTCCAATCTCTTTTGCTTTGAGATAATTTTCAATTGCTTTTGCCGTCTCCCCTGTTTTGGTAAAAAGCTTCCCCATCTGCAGGTAGAGGCCCACTTTATTATTATCGTTCAAGTTAGCTTCAAAATAGGGAAGTGCCTTGTCGAAATATTTTCGGGCCGAATCATATTTATCTAACTCTGTATATACAAAAGCATAGGCCTGGTCAATTATACCGGACATCCTGAAAGTAGTCAGGTATTCTTTTAAGTTTTTCCCGGCTGATGAATTCAGATAATTCAATGCCTTTTCGGGTTGATCCATTCTCAGGTACTGATTTAACATACTGACATATCCCGGTAGTTTTAGTGTAGCAAACTTCAGGGAATCTGCCATGCGGATTGATCTTTCAAAATAGCTGATAGCTATATCGTAGTTCTTTTTTTGGGCGAAAAGGTTACCAATTGCATTTATATCGATACAGCGCTGGTAGGGAATACGTTTGTCTGAAAGATTATCCAGCATTTTGTATGCCTGAGAATAATTATCAATTGCCTTATCGTAATCTTCAATACTTGCATAGAAAGCAGACAGGTAGAGATAACAGTTACGGAGCAGTTCACTTTTCTGCCTTTTCTTTTCTGCATCATCTGTTTTAATCTCTTCAGCAATTTCTAAAGCAGTAAGATGATGTCGCAGGGCCAGGATCTTGTCATTACGGGCTAAGTACACTTTCCCGTAGATGTTGTTCGACTCTACCCGCAAACTGTCATCTTTAAGGTTAGCAACCCTCGAAAATGCTTCCGCTACATACTTCAGTGCTTTATCCTTATCCGGAACAGCGAGGTGTATATCCGCCAGCTGCAACTGGGCTGCACCAATTCGTTTCTCCATCTTATTTTGCTTGGCAATGGCTAGTGCTTTTTCGTAATACCCGATACTTCTTTCTGTATAGGCTTTTTGACCCCTGAAATAACTGCATCGCAACCCGTTTGACATATAGGCATCAAACATTAGCTTTCGGTCACGACTTTCTTCCGCAAAGAGGATAAACTGTTCACCCAAAGAATCAGCCGCTTTGGGGTTCACATTCATCATAGTCCGGGAAAGGTTATCGTACCAATAGCCTTTTTCATCCGGCGTTTTGGCTTCTGCCAGGGCAATTTTAAGAGAGTCTATTGCTTCCGGCTGCTGGGCAACCACCTTCATTGAAACAGCCGTACATAAAATTACAATATACCATAAAGCCGTACGATTAACCATAGATAAGAGGTTATGAATAGCTCTCAAATTAAGAAACATTCAATAGCTATTAAAAATTCCTTTAACAAAGATGTAACAAGAGCTGGTTATGGAGAGATTTTATGGCAGGCATCTATCTGTTATCACAACCAGCTGTATGCACAACACAAGAGTCACCACTTTCCAGCAATCGGCCCGGGTTTTCATCCAGATGTTGTTTTGGATACCGGTAACCGCCTTTAGCCTTTTACTCATTTACAATACATTACCTTATTTCTCTTTTAGCAAAGACTTTGATTTTATTGAGGAGCGAAGCCTGCTGTTTTCAAACGGTATGTACAAGTCATGCTTTTACATTCATATAGCTGCAGGTGCTATATGTATTGGAGCTGCATTGATCCAATTCTCCAGGTATATTTTAAAAAAATCTAAGCCAGTACATCGTGTAAGCGGAAAGATTTATGTGGCCGTGGTTTTATTCCTGGGAGCTCCTACTGGCTTGTATATGTCCTTTTTTGCCAAAGGGAGTTTTTGGGAAAGGGCTTTATTCATATTTATGGCAGCCTGGTGGTTTGTAACCACTCTTTATGGACTTAACACCATCCATAAAAGAAATGTTCTGGCCCACAAGGTCTGGATGATAAGAAGTTATGCGATGGCTATGACTGCTGTTACATTCCGCATTTATCATATTATATTCTACCTGCTTGACTGGGGGCATCTCGAAAACTATGAGCTATCACTTTGGATCAGCGTACTGGGTAATATGCTTTTCGCTGAATGGGTTATATACAGGCAAAGCCAAAACTATTTACGATCATTTTCTATATAGTTAAATAAAAGCAACAGCACTAACAATTTTTATAACCATAAAATAATGAAAAATGAAATCAATCCTGTACGCAGGCGCAGCGTTAATGATCGGCGCCAGTATCTATGGTTTTGTTGACTATAAGAAAACAAGCCATAAAAAAGAATTTAACAGCATGTATGACGAAGAAAAAAAGAAACCAGCAGTAACAATTCCTGTTGACAAACCAACAACTGGAAATGCCAAAGAAGAAATTATCAATGAAAAGGAAACCAAACTCTCCAAAAAAGAAACTGTTACTATTAAAAAAAGGAGTAAAAAAATAGATGCTGAACTTTTTAGCCGTGCCCCCCTGAGGGATGAGATTAAAGAAGTGACACAGCCCCGGAAAACTGATCCTAAGAAAACAGAAAATAAAGAGCAGTAAATTATCGACAAGTCTGCTCATCCTTCCCGCTTACAACGGGAAGGATTTTATTTCCATTTAAGAGTATTAATAAGATGCTGCAGATCTTTCTTCAGAAAATCATTCACTATGCCCAATGAATCTGCATTGGGAGCTGCATCAAAATAAAGAGCCCCCCTTAAAAAATGTTTTGTTGAATCAGTTAAAAAGAACTGATTAGCCGTAGCCGTGTTTCCACCAAGAGAAAAATAGATACCCTCAACTCCATTAGGAGTTAGCATAGCGCTGTCATTAATCCCAGTAGCGACATCAACATGTTGTTTATACGCCATCTTAAATCCATCCCTGACTAATGAATCGAAATTATTTTGTGCATTAATAGGTTTGTAGCTAACATGTATCCTGCCATTAAAACGGGGGATATCAATATTGATCCACCAGTCACCGGCTTTATCCTCAAAAAAAGTGGTGTCTTTGATAACATTGGCATAAACAGGATACTCAAATGTATAGGGGTAGTCGGGCTGCTTAAATTCCTGGTATTTTTTTTCAGGAAAATCAATTTTGAAATATCCTTTTTTCTTACCTGCAGAATAATCGCTATTACAGGAAAGAAACAAAAAAATACCGGCTGTAAAGCCTGCAAAATATTTGTTCATTTTAATCATCCTGATCTGGTGTATCTGATTTAGGTTTTATTGTCACTTTCACTAATTGAATCCGGTTGTTTTCAGCTTGCATAATAGCAAATTCAAAGTCACCGCAAGGGATTACCCAATCCACAGTAGGTAGTTCCCCTGCCAGCTCCAGCACCAACCCGGCAAGTGATTCACTTTCTCCTTTTACATCATCGAAAGTGGTCATAGGTATTTTCATGATCCTGCACATATCATGCAACATTACCTTGCCTTCAAAGATGTAGTTATTATCATCCAGTTTATAGTTATCGCTTTCTTCATCATCAAATTCATCTTTAATATCTCCAATTACTTCCTCCAGTATATCCTCCATCGTGACAATACCACTCGTACCACCAAATTCATCCACCACAACTGCAAAATGAATTCTTTTTTGCTGGAATTCTTTTAGCAGATCCTCGATCAATTTAGGTTCAGGTACAAAATAAGGCTGTCGCATCAGGGGATGCCAGTCGAAATCTTCCCCTTCGTGCAGGTATGGGATCAGGTCTTTAGTATTTAAGATGCCTACCACATCATCCAAACTATCTTTGTATACAGGCAATCTTGAATAATGAAGCTCTTCTACTCTTTTGATAACATTAGGAAAGGAAGCACTATGGTCTATTCCATTTACATACAACCGGCTTCGCATAATCTGCTTCACTGATATATTGCCAAACTTTACTACTCCTTTCATAATGTTTTTCTCTTCCGGAGACGCCTCTTCATCCGTTTTTATATCAATAGCTTCATCCAATTCCTGCATACTTAATATATCGCTCTTATCTGCGCCAACCCTTTTGCCAATACCATCAGCAAGTTTAACGATCCACTTACTGATACGGTGCAATAAAAGATGCAGCCCCTCTACAATAAAGGACCAGTCATAGGCAAACCGGAGATTATTCTGTGTGGCCCACACCTTAGGTAATATTTTTCCAAAAAACACTAATACAAAAGTAATGACCACTACTTTAAACAATATTTCCACAACAGGTCCGGCTTTACCAAAAGTGATAAATTCCGAGAGAAGAAAATTGGAGAGAACAATAATGCTGATATTAACGAAAGTACCGGCAATTAATAATGAGGCATATACTTCTTTCGGCTCTTCCAATAAATTGACAATACGCCTGGCAGAAGCATGCTGTTTTGTTTTCAGCATATTCAAATCCTTTTTATTAAGCGAGAATAAAGCTACTTCCGAGCCTGAAATAGCAAAAGTGAGGAGTAACAAAACAACTAATGTAACGGCCAAAAAAGTAGTTCCCTGCGGGTTGACATACAGCAGGAACATGTAGATCATATCAAGTAAAGAAATAAGGACCGAATGATTCTCCAAAGCAAAGGATTATGTTTATAATTTAACCTCTCAGCCAGCAAAAAAGGTTAAAAAAGCAGGTCATAAGGCCTGCCTTCATATTACCGGACAAAGGTATCATATTTGAAATAGATTACTAAAAGGGGAGATTTTCAGAAGGGTCCCCAATCGGCATATCCGAACCACCCATTCCTTCAAGACCTCCGCTCTCACCGGCCGAACCAGTACCATCCATTCTTTTATCCAGCATAATAAGATTATCACCCACTACTTCAGTAGCAAATTTGCGGTTACCATCTTTATCATCCCAACTGCGGGTTCTTAATCTTCCCTCAATGTATACAAGACTGCTTTTGTGTAAATATTTCTGAGCCAGTTCAGCAAGGCCACGCCACAAAACGACAGTATGCCACTCCGTTTGTGATACTAATTTTCCGGTTCTGTCTTTAAAAGTTTCTGTTGTCGCCAGGGGAAATTTGGCTACAGCAATATTTCCTTCCAGGTGTTGTACGTCCGGGTCTTTGCCCAGATTGCCAATAAGCATTACTCTGTTTACGCCTCTCATACATTTATTCTTTAGGTTAAGAAATCATCTGCGGCAAACAATGTTCCTTAAAGTTAATTTCTTTTTCAGGGTGAAACAACAAAAAGTAGATTGCCCCGGTTTATTTAACATCAGAACAAACTTTGCTGCCCTCCATTCTCTCTGAGATACTGATTAATGAACTGCGGAAAAGCATATTTCTCTATCCTGCTTTTAGCAACCCATTGCCCGGCAGGCAGGTCAGCCGGCTTTTGTGAAAGTTTTATTCTGATAAATTGTCCGGCAATCAGTTGGTGAGAAAGTTGTTGCTTAAAAAGGGGCGAAACCGATATTAATTCATATTTTTTCTTTTGTAACCATCTCTTTTTTTCGAGCTGATTCAAAATTAT
>CAZTKV010000022.1:0-2117 GCA_964614285.1 uncultured Chitinophaga sp.
CCTCCCTGGAATTCCAGTGTTTTTTTACTGGCTGGCGAAAGTTGATCATAGTATTCCGGGTAACGGTAAGTAAGGTACCGTTTGGCCTGCACATGGTTTTCTACCAGGCTTGCAATAGTTTCAGAAAAGCCCTTATTCCGTAAAAATCCGGCTCCCATTTTTTCATGATCCACCACCCCGAACCCGTCCATTTGTTTCGTATCCATGATATGCTCACACAAATGACCTATATCATGAAAAAAAGCTGCCAGGATCACTTCTTCATCATATCCTTCCTTTTCAGCAAGCTCTGCCGACTGGCACATATGTTCTAGTTGCGATACCGGCTCACCAATATAATCCTCAATTCCATATTCTCCGTACAGTGAGATAATTTCTGCAGCAATTTTTTTGGCATTATCCTGTTGCATATATCATAATATTATTGAAAGGGATATCCATGCACTTCTTCCTGCTCCATTGATACCTGATCCATGGGTTCGATAATCTTCATTCAGTACATTCTGTAAGCCAATACCAACATGCACTTTTTTCAGCTTATAGCCACCATAAAAATTAATAACCTCCCAGCCGGGTGTGCCGCCTGCCGGGATTCGGTTATCTTCTTTATCACCCTGTGCCAACCGGTCTTGCTGCGAGGCGAAGTGCAGTTCAGCAGTTGCAAACCATTTATTCTTACGATAAGTGCCCGTTAGTCTTCCGTTAAGTGGTGGCACACGACGGAGTGGTTCAGCTTTCGTTAAGTTTTGCCCATAAGCATAAGCGATACCGCCCCCAAAAGTGATTGACTTAACTATTTGCCAATTGAATTCCGCCTCTGCTCCTTTAATAAAAGCAGACTCCGTATTTTCTTTTTGGTAAACCTGGTAGCTACTAATAATTTGCCCATCCATTTTAACCCTTGTAATAAGGTTTGAAAGGTGCATATAATATGCAGCGATAGTACCACTGAATTGTTTTCCCTGAAATTTATAGCCAAGTTCTGTATGCATTGATTTTTCAGGAAGCAGATCAGCAGTTGGAACTTCATATCGAAAATCAACAATACCCAATGTACCCATATCATCTACATTAGGGGCCCTGTATCCGCTGCTAAAGGATACATATAAATTATGGTTGCGATGTAAGCGGAACAATATAGCAGCATTGCATACAACTGCTGAAGGAGAAATTTTTACACTGCCTAATGTAGTATCGTTAATCCTGATAGAAAAAGTATTAAACCTTAATCCTGCATCAATCGTCCATTTACTGAAAGTGAAATGATGGAGCGAATACAATGAATAATTACTGTACTTTGAATCATCTGGATACAAACCTCTTTTATCAACAACGGCTCCGGTTTGTGTATTAATATCCTGCCGGGTACTACCCACTTTATCATGATAAATTTCAAATCCAGAATTAGCCGTCCAGTTCTTATTGATAGTTGAAGATATATCGGTTGTAAAACCAATTGCATTGGTAACATCTTTTTCTTTTCGCAAACTGGTGCTGCCATTTTTCTGGCTGTTGCGGCCTTCTATACTATGCTGATTGGAAATTGTAATTTCTGTTTGGTTAAATAAAGACGATTTGCCTGCAATGTTTAGTCTTGCATAGTTAAATAACCTTTGCTGGGGATCCATTTCATTAATGGCGAAATTCTCCAGTTTTATTTTATGATAAACCGGGACATTGTCTTGTCTTAAAAATTGGTTAGCGAAAGTGAGCTGGATATTTTCTTTCAATAAAAATTTAGCTTTTGCATCAAACGACCATTCTTCATAGCCAGAAAAATATTGCTTGCCGGTTGTATCACCCCCAATCAAATCACCAAAACTGCGGCGTGAAATACCTCCAATAAATGCAAATTTTTTTCCGGAATAATTTACTTCTCCCCGGATTGTTTTTTCCATATCACCCGTCATGTACTTACCAATCACCTTTCCATGAAAAGTCTTTTTAGCTTCACTAAATAAAGGTTCTTTTGTAATTACCTGCACTACACCGCCGATAGCATCTGTTCCATATTGTACCGAGCCTGTGCCTTTAGCTACTTCTATCCTATTGATAATATAAGCATCAATTGTATTAAGATATTGATTGGGGCCATAGCGAAACGTAGAATTATTCAT
>CAZTKV010000022.1:2217-13003 GCA_964614285.1 uncultured Chitinophaga sp.
CATCTCCACATCGGTTCTGCCGCCGCATCATACTGGCTCATGGGCGGTAATCCTAATATTAATTCAATAGTGCGGAGCATAGAAGAAGTTGAATACATGGTATGATCAATAAACTTTCTTTTTACAAAACCACCAGCCACATAGGCTGTTGTTCGGTGTGCATCAACATGGTCGGGGCCATTTTGTGCATCATCTTCCACGATAAAAATGGCCGATTCTTTCCATATAGGACTTTTAGATAAATACTCCACAAACAGGCCCACTGCCAGATCGTTATCAGCCACATGGGCAAATGGTGTGGGCTTTCCCAATCTTTGACCCTCTGTATGGTCATTGATAAACCTGAGTGAATTAAAACGGGGAACGGCATTGACAGCCAATAATGAATCGAATTCCCTTTTCCATTGATAAAACCGTGTGGTATCTCTTACGCTTTCATCCCAACTGGTGTAATAAGGACAAAAATGATTTTCCAGCACTTTAATATTGGCTTTGTAGTCATCTGCAAATTCTCCATAGGTCCTGTAACTCACACCGGCCCGTTTGCAGTAATCCCAGATAAATCCCCGGTCAGGGTTTGAAACTTCCCTGTTACCCTCCGCATCATAGTTACCACCGCGGCCACCATAATCAGTTGGCCATGTTTTCTCCAGGTAATCATTGGCATTGGCAGCAGTACTCCAGTTGTGCCCATCAGCACTTACTTCCCCATCTACATAAAAATTATCAAGCAATACGAACTCCGCCGCAAGTTTGTGCTGGTTGGGTGTTATTTTTTTCCCGAACAGTAACAAGCTTGTATCACCATTACCGCCGGGCATGTCACTCAGCACCTGGTCGTAAGTTCTGTTTTCTTTAATGATATAAAACACATATTTAACAGGAGATGTATCACCTACTTTCATGGGAATAGGGTTACCTGCCTCTCCTTTTGCGTACAGTTCCTTTTCTTTGGAATAAGGGGTGTTTTGATATACAAATTCTGAATAAATACCCAATTGTGCAGCACCTGGTTCATCAATGATACTCATAGTACCTTTAAACAATCCGGCAATGTATTGTATCTGGCTTTGTTTATTCTTGTAATCACCATGCTGGTAATTTACTTCCTGATCATGTTTGGACGGATCAGGGCCTTTAGCATTAGGCAATGATGAAAAGCCTTTGCCATTACTCACAAATATTTTCTTACCTATTACTTTAACATTAGTAGGATACCAGCCAACAGGAATAAATCCCTTTGATTTACTGAAACCGGGTTTACTTACATCAAAAACCGCCAGGCAATTATTATCTGCATTGGCAACATATAGTGTTCTCTGATCTTCGCTCAATGCAAGTCCATTACTGGCGGACCCGGTGGGTGCATCAGGATATAAAGCTGCATTAAGTACTTCTATTACCTTTCGGCCGGCTATATCAATTACAGAAACAGCATTATCGCCGGCATTGGCTACAAATAACAGTTTGCCGTTTTTGGAAAGCAGCAATTCATTGGGGTTTTCACCAACATTTATTTGTGCTGTTATTTTTTTTGACATCACGTCAAACACCAGTATTTTTTTCCCTCCCCAGGAAGAAATGTAGAGCTCTTTTTTATTGTTCGACAACAGGCAGGAATAAGCAGGATCCAGTAATGTGTCTTTATGAATGACATGCTTTGAAACAAGATCAACCACATACAGTGAGTTATTCTCTTTTGTAACTACATACATTTTCTTTGTGTCATCATCAATTTCAATGCCTGCCGGTGAAATTTTTTCCGGCCATTTCTGACCAAGCAGGATGCTGTCGGTCAATACAAGCTTTTTATTTTGAAGTTCAAACTTCAAAATCCAGTTATCGTTCCCCCCACTGGCATATAAAACCCTTTCATCAGCGCTGAATTTCAAACCATACCATGCTTTTGGCACAATTACCCGGTCCAGTTCCCTTTCTGTTTTTACATCAATTAACTGGATGCTCTGCACACTTTGTCCGTTGTTGGTAACCGCAATCATTTTTTTGGATTTGGACACAGCTATATTCAATGGAAGATCTCCAAGCGGTAAAGAACGACCCGCAGGTGACAATATCCAGCCATTGGGTAAAGAAACTTTCTTTTTTTCTAACCCGGCTTTTGTAGCAGAGACAGTTTTATCCTGCCCGAATGAGAGCAGTATAAGAAAGGAGCATAAGGATAACAGTAAAGTTTTTCTCATGGCGATTTATTTATCGTTAGTCTTTTGCTTATAGTGATCAGTACGTTGCTCATCCTCATCATCCATTTTCGGCCCTTGCTCAATCTTTTTCCAGTCGATACTTCTATTATATCGCTGCATAGCTTTTTGTGTATCAAATATTCTCTTATCAGGAAATACAAAATTATAGGGTGTATAATCAGGCTTATCTGTAAAGAAATCCTGTAACAACGATGCCGTTACATCGTACTGATTCACATAATCAATATTAAGGATATTATATATCACTTTCAGAATAGAACCAAAGTTTGCATGGGTATGAGAAACATAATTACGCTTTACATAAGGCCCGGCCATCAGTAAAATACTCCTGTGAGCATCTACATGATCCACTCCGCCTTGCGGATCATCTTCTGTAATTATTACCAGCATATTCTTCCAGTATTTCGTACGGGAAAGAAAATGTAGTATTCTGCCAACAGCCAGGTCATTATCAGCCATATATGAATGTGCATATGGGTAACCATCTTCAGGTCTTGGCCCGGCTCCATGATCGTTGGGAACCTGCATAGTTATCAATTGCGGTAACTCTTCTTTTCCTTCGATCCACATTCTTGTAAATTCTGTCTCAAACTGTTCCATCCTGAACTGGTCGGGGATATTAGTATTATAGCCTGCATAATTATGAGAAGTACGGCTCCACAAAGCTTTTTGCATAGGCACCATTACTGCATGGGCAGCTCCTGTTAGCGTATCAAACCATTCTTCTCTGACATGCGCAGTTTCATTAGCCTCTCCAAAATTGTAGAATGAAATTTTATTTCTTTCTAATGCCTCCCATAAGCCCCCAATCTCAGCATAATCTTCCGGATCCATACTGCCTGTACTTCCGGGAAAACGCCGGCCAGGTGCTTTGGAAAAGTAGTTGGCTGTCTTGCTCACACTGGAGTTAGCTTCCACCCATTCATTAGGTATTACTCCAACCATCCAGTGATGCCCATGAATAGAAGCATCACTGTCGCAATAAAAATTATCGCTGTAAGCAAATTCTGTAGCAACTTTCAGATGATTGGGCATAATATCTGCGTTGGCTACTTTTAATGTGTCATTTTTTCCATACACATTTACATTCACACCATACCTGGCAAGAGATGTATCCCCCTTACCGGTTTTCATTTGCCCCATCACTTCATCATAAGTCCTGTTCTCCTTCGTAATATACACTATGTGTTTAATCGGGCTGCGCCTGAGCTTTGGTAATGCAGGCAGTGGATTATTCTCATCATCTTTTACACTCACTGCCTGCATAGTATTATTCAACACTTGTTTTGTGTATTGTGCCAGTTGCTCTGCATCTGGTAGTTTTATTTTCTGAAAAGTAGCCAATTGAATGTCGCCAACATAAGTACCCTGAACCGGTTTGACAAAATCTTTCCCACCATTTGGACCAGCTCCCAATCCACGGCAACTGATAACATAAATTTCATTTTCATTTTTGGACAACTGTACTCTGGCAGGTCCCCAGCCGGTTGGTATCAGTCCTTTTGTTTGTTTTGTAACTACATCCACTACCGCTATCGCATTGAAACCAAGCAGGGCGATATATATTGTTTTTTCATCCTTGCTTAATGTAATACCAAAAGGTAATAGTCCCCGGTATTTATCAATGCGTTTATCCACGGTGATCGGAATATGCGATATGATCTTCCTGCTTGCATAATCAATCACAGAGATATTATCATTGGTGGCATTAGTGACATAAGCATAACGGCTTCCAACAGCTATTGAATTAGGGCTGGCGCCCCCAACGACTTCTGCATCTTCTACCATTTGTCCTATCTGATGCCCGGTCTTAAATTTATCGACCACCTTATTCGAAGATAAATCGATAGTGAACACACTCATCGCATCAGGAGACAAAGGGCTACCCACACCCGGAATTTTTTTCCCGTCAATCACAGTTCCATTGATTGATTCGTTTGTATTATCCCCATATGGATGCCAGTTGATCATCATTAACTGATAGTTGGTGGAATCCATACCTTCTACAAGAGGATAGGAATACATTCCTACATTGGCAACAAAAGCCAGTTTTTTATCAGGGCTTATAGAAAGACCAAAAGGCTGTCTGCCAACCTGTACAGAAGCTGTTATTTTTTTAGAACTCAGGTCAATTCTTACCATACGAAAATTACCTCTGTCCAATACGAGCAACTCATTATTAGCTTCATTCAGCAGGAGATCTGATGTAAAACTCTCAGCGTATTCAACTCCTTCAATTTTTCCGTTTAAGGAAATGGAATCAAGACGCTGAAATTTCTCTATATCATAAACTATTACCGCTCCATTATCACCCCCGCTCAGAAAAACAGTTTTGGAATCAGGTGCAAATGCAATACCCAGGAAAGATCCGTTAGATAATGGGGCTGCAATTTCTTTATCATACGATGGAATCCTTTTATGCTCAAGAGAAGCCAGGTCGATAACTGTAAAAACTCCGTTATGAAGTGTGACTGCTTTTCTGCCATCAGGTGATATTGCCATTCCAAATGGATCATGTGTGATACGAATCACCTGGCCTGCTGGTTTGACAAACCGGCCACTTGGCAAAACAGAAACCCCATTTTCCAGTACAGAGGCATACATGTCTTTACCGGGAACCTGTAAGGTTATAACCTGTTTATTCTTTTGTGCATTAGAACTCAAATATGTGACCAGACATAAAAAGATAACAGTATACTTAATAGGCATACTTAAAGATTTAAAAAATGAGCGAAACTTAGAAAAGTTCCGCCCTTGTTTACGCTTACTGATTGCTCTGCTTGCATGAGAAAACTGCTGCTATGCTATATCGAAATATTTATTGGATCAGCCACATCGCTGCATTGATATCATCTTGTCCGGCAAACTGTCTTTGCAAAGCTTCGGTCAGATTAGCCGGATTGGTAGTTCTTTCAGTACCAGGATACTGAAACCTTTTGGGTATTTGGCCGCTATTGCCTGTTCCGGAACCACCCTGCGCAAAAGCAGGAATGCCTGTACGGCGCTGGTTATAATATGCTTCAAATCCGGAGTTTTGAAAAAAGGCCAGGTATTTTTGATTGAGTATCTGGCTTCTGCCTGTAGCATTATTACCGGCATAAGTTACAGCTGGCTGGCTGTAATAGTCATTAAATATAAAAGTTACTTTATAGTTTATATAATCAGCACTCTCTGTCACCTTACCACCGGGTTTTAGATAATAAAAATCATTGATTCCGTCTTTAATCCCATAAAAGCCTATTGAAGCTTGTATACCTTTCTTATACCACTCTTCCGCATTTCCACTTATCCAACCAAGATTGATCGCTTCGGCAATGTTGAAACACAATTCAGGATACCCGATTAAGATTGTATTCTCGGCGGTGTAAGTACGGTAGTAGCGGTAACGGCCATAAAATGAATACTTACCCGGCGTAAAACCAGGGCCGTTATCAAATCCTGCTTTCGTTGACATATCAGCAAGGTCTTCAGCCGGGCTAGCACCAACAAACGCATTATGATCAGATGGCAGCAGACCAGCTTTAAGCTGCGAACCAGCGGGGTCAGCTACTGCAAAAACACGGGGATCTTTAAGAGAGGTCAACAAGCCAATATGAGTTGAGGACATGTTGTAACGGGTGGCATCAAATCCAAAATTATCAGGATTAATCGGGTATTTATTGAACGGATTAACCCAAACAAATTCCAGGTTATCACTCATGCTTTCCAGTACAGGATATTTTGGCTTATTACTCATAATAGCAGAAAAAGATGATCCTACTGCCAAATCTCCATCAGTACTCTTTTTACTCAGACTAATTAGTACCCGAAGACGGAATGTGTTTACCACTTTCTGCCATTTACGTAAATCGTTATTAAAGAAATAATCCCCAAACAGGGTATTATTCGCAGAAGCAATAAGTGCTGTTATATCAGTATTTGCTTCCTCCAGCCATTTTAATATCTGTATGAATATTTCTTTTTGCGTATCATACTTTGGGGTAAGGTTATTTGCACCATTTAATGCTTCTTTCATTGGAAGATCACCTACTCTCATCGTCATTTCGTAAAAGAAATATGCCCGGAAGAATTTGCCTAAAGCAGAGTAGGGATTTACATCTCCACCACCGCTAGCCTTTGCTTCTTCTTCCATCTTTATTACATTCTTCAATGTTGTATAAAATAAAGATGCCCCGCTCCAGTTATACTCCTGGTTGCCATAATAATTATAATTGCAGCAGGCAAACTGGTTCCACCGTTGCTCCTGATTCCATGGACGTTGAAAACCGGCCATACTTGTTTCAATACCATTCAATACCAGTGCTGCTGGTACATTCTCAGGAAGGTTGGGATTACTTTCCAGGTCTTCAAACTTTTTTTTGCAGGAAGTAAACAGTATTACTGCCGCTGCAAAAGTTATTACGTACTTTTTCATATAATCAGTTTTGAGTTGTTGTTGAGTAATTCTTAGAAAACCAGGTTAAGGTTAAATCCAAATCTTTTAACGGTTGGTGATTGCAGACTACTGGATGATTGACTCCCGGCATATTGATCAATATCTACATCTTTGTTTTTCTTATCCGCAAAATAGAAGAGATTCCGTGCCACAAATGACAACGATGCATTTTTGATAAAAGATTTGCCCAGGATTTTTGAAGGAATATTATAACCCAGGGTTATCTCCCTCAGCTTTGCAAATGTTTTACTCATCAGATTCCCTTCCGCAGTAGAATTGTAGCGGCTGATATAGTCCTGTAAATATGTTTTAGTACCATTGGGCGCAAAAGTGAGATCCTTGTAATTAGTTATCTGTCCGGTTACCGGATCATAAATAGGTGTCCCGGCTGTGATGACAACCCCTTCACCTACCCAGGATTTTACACCCAGGTAATCCTGGTAACGGGCATCACCCATAGCCCCCTGAACAGTCTCTATATGACGGCCGCCACGGAATGTTTGACGACGGATATAATTCTCCATTTCTCCGCCCACTCTTCCGTCTATCTGAACGGTCAGGAAAATATTTTTATAGTTAAACTTATTTGTAAGTCCCCAAACCCAATCAGGATTTGAATAACCCAATATCTGGTTCTTTGGTAATACTATGGGACGGCCTCCCCCGTCATTAATAATTTGTCCATCCTGGGTGCGGGCATAAGCAGTACCCTGGTACATATCAAGCCTGTCGCCCTCTTTCACATATATCTGCCCTACCAGTATTGAATCCGCAGGTAATTCAAGATAAGTTTGCTTATAGGTAGACCAGTTTAACAACACATCCCATGAAAAACCACTTTTTGTTTTGACCGGACTTCCATTAATTGTAAACTCAACTCCTTTCGTAGCATACTTTGCTGCATTAATATATAAAGAGGTATAGCCAGTAGACTGTGAAATAGGGTTACGGAAAATTTGCGGACCATCAATGTAAGTGAAGTAAACTGCATCCAGACCTATCCTGTTTTTTAAAAACCGAATATCCAAACCTGCCTCATAGTTGGTTCTGTTTGCAGTGGCTATGTCATCATATAAATTATCAGTATAATAAGCCGCACTGGTATTATTATAATCCAGTCTTGTATTATACACTTTACTTATAAGACTGTAGCTTGGTCCGTCATAAGCAGTAGTATATGCAGCTCCATAACCGATAGGATATGATGATGGGCCGATGTAAGCCTGTGTGCCACCATCCCTTACGCTGGCAAAAGAACCTTTTAATTTCAGGAATGATATAGCAGCAGGCATTTTCACATAATCCGACAATACACTACTTACAGAAACAGATGGATAAGTACCAGGTTTACTGTCAGGAATAGCTGAGGATTTATCCCAACGAATAGTAGCCCCTACGTTTATGTAGTTCTTGTATGAAATGTCAACAGAAGAGTAAGCGCTCAGCACCAGCATTTCTGATGTAAAATTTGAAGCCTTGACAGGATTGCGGGAATTTGCAAATGTGTAAATACCAGGCACATTCAGGTAATCGGTTGTGATGTAGCTGGAATTAAAACGCATATTACGGGCATTACCACCCACAAGACCTGACACACTGAAGTCATTATTGAAAAACTTCTTATTAAACTTCAGCAATAGTTCAGTATTGTTTTCAAAAAGCTTCCTTGTGTCTTCCCTGTAATCGCCTTTTGCTTCTTCCCGGCCATAGCTTGTTGCAGAATAGGGGAATTTCTCAGTACGCAAAAGATCATAGGTTGATACAGATGTTCTGCCGAGTAATTCCAGGTTTTTATTGATTTTAAAGTTAAGGCTTGCATATCCGTTGAGGTAGTTCATATAATGCCCCCGTAACCATTCTTTCACAACAAACCATGGATTATTGTATCGCTGGTATTCTGCATAAATCTGCTGAATGCCTTCTTTACCCGGCTGCCAGTAATTTTTCATATCATCAATGTTCCAGTCAGCGCCACCCCATATAATGATGTTATAGATTAAGCTGTTGGGCCCATAGTTAACATCCGGAATGTTTGGAGTTGATTGCCTGTTATAATTTACGTTTGCTTCAAAACGCAAACGGGGAGAAAAATTATGACCAATGAAAGTATTAAAATTAAATCCATTAAGTTTTGTATTGGGCACTATTCCCTTTTGATAAGTATTAGATAAAGAGAATCTCAGGTCAGACTTCTCTGTACTTGAAGAAACAGCTATGCTATTTGTGGTAAGTAACCCTGTTTGAATAAACCTTTTAAGATTATCCTTTCCTCTTGCAAGCCAGGGGGTTTTTGTTCTCAAACCTGTCAATGGATCAATCGGGCTATCATACTGCGCTATCAATTGTCCCTCAAATTTTGGCCCCCAGATATCATAGTCTCCATCATTCAATCCACCCCCTCTTCCATCTACAAAAGAGTATTTGCCATGATCCCCGGGTCCATACTCATCCTGCACCATTGGAATTGCGTTGTATCCCCGTTCAAACATAGTACTGGAATTAAACTCTATGCTGAACCCCCGTTTATCTTTTGAACCCTTTTTGGTATTTATAATAATAGCACCATTGATAGCTCTGTTGCCATACAATGCCGCAGCGGTAGGGCCCTTTAATACCGAATAGCTTTCAATATCATCAGGACTGATGTTCCAGGTATCTGAATTAATAGGTACCCCATCAATTACAAAGAAATTGACGCTGTTTCCGCGCAGCAAAATTTGGGGTCTGCCGAGTATTTCGGTGGAAGCTCCCACAGAAAGCCCTGCAACTTTACCCACCAGGGCATTAATTGCGTTAGGCTCCCTTGCTTTCAGCAGATCAGCACCTTTTACTTCCTGTACAGAATAGCCCAGCCTTTTGGTTTCTTTTCTGATGCCCAAAGCAGTTACTACCACTTCACTCATATTCTTAGCATCAGCCTCAATAATGATAGAATTTGCTTCTGAAGCTTTCACTTCCCTGCTAACGAAACCAACATTACTGATAATCAATACATCATTATCAGAAGCAAGGATGCTAAATAACCCTGACTGATCTGTAGTAGCCATAACACCGGTTCCTTTTACAGTGATAGTGACTCCTGCCATTGGTTGTTGATTATCGGCTGATATTACTTTCCCGTTCGTTACTTTTTGAGCAAATAAGAGACCGGAGAGAAGCATACTGATAATGAAAAACAAAGTTTGCCTCCCGGTTTTTAAAAATTGATTTACTGTCATAAGAAAGTTGTTTTAGTTTAATAACCCATTCATTAGGGATGTAAAGTTGAAGCAGGAATATGAAGTTGACCTTAAGAAGAAGTGAATGAATGGTTATTGAAAAATGAATAGTTCAATAATTTTTTGTCTGGTAACATTTGAATAATATATGTACCAGTAAGTATGTAATTAATAATTATATCACACACTAGTCATAATTTCTTAAACTCATTTTCTCACTCAGGTAATACCTGTTTACGTATTTTGTAAAACCTCTGTACACATTGAAAAAAAGAAATCTTGACGTTGCCGTCATTTCAGACCTGCATCTTGGCACCTATGGTTGTCATGCAAAAGAAATTATCAATTACCTGCAAAGTATTTCGCCCCGTCTTCTTGTGCTGAATGGCGATATAATTGATGGCTGGCAGTTCAGTAAACGTTACTTCCCTCCATCACACCTCCAGGTAATAAAAGAGATCATGAATCTTCTTGATAATGGCACAAGAGTAGTATACATCACGGGTAATCATGATGAGATGCTTCGCCGCTACAGCGGCATTCAGCTAAGTAATTTTCAGTTGGCAGACAAACTGGTAGTGGAGATCAACGGAAAAATGACATGGATATTTCATGGCGATGTATTTGACAACACCACCAAAGGCAGCGCCAAGATCATTGCCAAGCTGGGAGGGTTTGGTTATGACTGGCTGATACTCTGCAACCGGTTCATCAACTGGTGGCTGAAAAAATTAGGCCGGCCAAAAATGAGTTTCAGCAAGAAAATAAAAAACAGTGTAAAGAAAGCCGTAAGCTGGATCGCAGATTTTGAACAAACAGCAGCCGAACTGGCCATTGAAAAAGGATACGATTATGTGATCTGCGGTCATATACACCAGCCACAAAAGAAATTAATAGAGACAAAAAATGGG
>CAZTKV010000022.1:13103-15952 GCA_964614285.1 uncultured Chitinophaga sp.
AGCAAAGGCATTAGCCTTTATTATAATTGCAAAGGCGGGCTGGATTACTGGCAGATGATTAAGAAAATCCAGCCATTAAGAGTAAAACAAGAGATCCGGGATCTGCCGGTAGAAAAATATGATCTGATCCTGAATGACTTTGATTACATCACATCGGCAGCCTGTGCCCGAAAAAAAATACCCTCTGTTCATTTTGGCCACCAGGCAAGCTTTCAGTCATCTCATACTCCCAGGCCCGGTAAAAGGAGTATCACCGGCGAATACCTGCTGAAACAATACATAAAAGCAACATATCATACAGGGCTGCATTTTGAAAGTTATGATGACTTTATATTTGGCCCGGTTATAAAAAATGAAATACTGTCTGCAGAACCAGCAAGTGGTAATCATATTACTGTTTACCTTCCTTCTTACTGCGAACCACAGCTGAAATCAATTTTTCTGACTTTCCCTGGCATTCAGTTTGAAATTTTCTCAAAAGAAACAAAACTGATAAGAAAAGAAAAAAATATAAGCTTTATTCCTGTTGACAAATCACTCTTTAATAAAAGCCTTATTTCTTGCACAGGTATTATCTGCGGGGCCGGCTTTGAAACTCCGGCCGAAGCATTACAGCTTGGAAAAAAGATAATGGCCATCCCGATTGCTGGTCAGTATGAACAGGAATCTAATGCCGCCGCCCTTACACAACTGGGTGTTACCTGCCTGTCATCGATTGATAAAAATTTCGTTTCCCATTTCAATAGCTGGATAGAAAGTTCGCTTGTTATTCAAAAAGACTATTCTAATAGTATCGGTCAATCCCTTGACTATGTTTTTTCCCTTCCCCTTTCACATCAGGAAGAAGAAATACTGGTGAAAGAAATTTATTAACCATAGGTCTGCAGAATAAAAAACCACCCTGTACAGAACGTACCAGGGTGGCAACTGCATGAGAATTTTCCACCGGCGATCCTTACTAACGCCATTTGTAACCGGACTAAGAACTGCTGTAAAATTCATCCATCATTATTACCGGGTTATTATGGCAGCATTAATTAATAATTACTGATAAAAGACCAATTAAGGGTAATTATTGAGAAATGAAAAATTTAATATTACCTTATTGTTAAGTTTTTGTAGCTTTATACAGAAGCCTGTATGAAAACAAAGCTTTACATATTATCAATCTTGTTGTCTGCCTGCCTGGCGTCATCATCCCATGCCCGGCAGACGGAATCTTCTATCAGTTTCGATTTTTATGGAGAACCTGTTACCCTCCCCTTCAATCAGTCCCTGTTTGTCGACTTTACTGCTCCCTTATCCGAAAGATCATTACAGGAATATTACCAGACTATCAGGTCTAAAGATTACAGTCCGGTAATTACCGCATTGAAGGAGTATAAAGAACTGTTCCGGCTGGATGACTGGCTCTACTACCAGCTGATCCGGAAAACGGCTCAGCACATTAGCCCCAAAGCTGCCAATTATCACCGCTACACGTTATATAAATGGTTTCTGCTCACCGGTTCAGGATATGATGCGATACTGAGTATAAAAGCAGACAGGATATTATTTTATGTACAAACAGATGAGAACATCTATAATATACCGGGCCGCCTGCGTAATGGCAAACAGTATATATGTCTGAACTATCATGACTACGGAATCATCAATTTTGAAAAAGAGATATTTACGGAAGTGATAATGCCTGTCCCCGGCGCTGTGAAAGGGTTTTCCTATAAAGTGACACACCTGCCCGATTTTAAAAAAGCAGATTACCAGGAAAAAGAAATAAGCTTTAACTATAACGAACTGGATTATCATTTCAAACTCCGGCTGAACCCGCAGATAAAAACAATTTTTGCCAACTACCCGGTGGTGGACTATGAATCTTACTTTAATATTCCCCTGAGTAAAGAAACCTATAGCTCGCTGATCCCCGACCTGAAAAAACATGTCAAAAGAATGAACCAAAAAAATGGTATCGATTTCCTGATGCGCTTCACCCGGTATGCTTTTTTGTTTGAACCTGACAGCCGGCAGTTTGGTAATGAAAAAAGACTAAGCCCGGAACAAACACTGCTGTATGAGCAAAGTGATTGTGATGACCGGGCGGCCTTGTTCTTTTGCCTGGTGAAGGAAATCTATAACCTGCCGATGATCGTTCTGGCATTTCCCGAGCATGTAACAATTGCAGTAAAATTTGACAAACCAGTCGGCACCCCCGTTATTTACAATGGACAAAAATATTCTGTTTGTGAACCTACACCTCAAAAACAGGATTTGAGATTGGGCCAATTATCCCCCAACCTAAACAAGGCAACCTACGAAGTAGCTTATGCCTATACCCCCCGCAATTAATGCCGTTTACTGGCTTACCGCTACTGGTTCTTTTGCATCTTTCTGAAGCTTATCTAGTAACTCTTTCGATTCACTACTCATCCTGGTAAAATACTTCACTCCTGTTTTAATAAACGAAAGTGTTTTACAGTCATCGATACGGGAAAAATAAGTAACATATACCGCATCGCCTTTTCCATAGAAATAGATCTTTCCCTGCGAGGTACAGGTATCCCTGCTCTTTATTACTTTACCGTTCGCATCAGCAGCGATTACAGAAAGTGATTCTTTATCTTTCAATTTTACCATATTAAAAAAACGGGGATTGCCCGGTGTATGGTAATACATGATCACTGCACTGTCGCAGCTGTTCATTTCTGGCATCATGTTCTTTTTTGCATTATCCTTACATGCCACAGTTAGCAGTATAATAGCTGTTATGGCAAAAAGAAACAACCTGTTCATAAGTAACTTGTTTTGCTTCTCAAATTTCAGTAAAAAAAACGTCCTGATAATTCAGGACGTCT
>CAZTKV010000022.1:16052-25054 GCA_964614285.1 uncultured Chitinophaga sp.
CCAAAGAATTCAAATGCATCATCATTTCCAAAAGAAACCTGTACATTCTCGATAATAGTGCCTGAACCAACGCCACCACAGGTCAAACCGTTTATTTCAGATCCGGGCTCAGCTGCAATACCGGCGTACTCAATACGAACAAAACGCAGGATACCACTTTCATCCAGCGGATCAGTTCCGCCATACTGGCGGCCTACACCACCCTCAATAGTTGGAGCCGGGTCAAGCGGACGATTGGTTGGCGCTTTACCTAATAAGATGATACCGCCCCAGTCACCGGGTGCTCTTGATCCAACAGCTTTTCCGCTGGTGAATACAATCGGGTTATCTTTTGTTCCGGAAGCGATCAGCTTGGCGCCTCTTTCAATGATCAGTGCTCCTTTCTCTGTAATATCACTTTGAACAACACAACCTGCTTCAAAAGTAATGGTAGCTCCTTCCGTTACATATACATAGCCTTTCAATACCCACTTTCCTTTTGCATAAAACTTGCTGGAGGAAATAACCCCGCTGATAACATTACTGGTAGGGTCGGGTGGGGGAGTAACAACATCTCCTTCATCAAAATTCACCTTCACACAAGAGGGTGTACTGATAAGCGCCATAAAAGCCAGTGCACCGAAAAGAATCTTCTTCATATAATTTTTGTTTTGTGTTTTTGTTTTAGTTATTTATTGTAGAGTTATTTTTTTCCAACATTGAAATCATAAGTGAACCCAATGGAGATGGTTGAACCTGGTGTATAGGAGTAGAACAACCTGTCATTACCATCACTGTATGCTTTTTTGCTGTCCACATTCTCATAGAAATAATAAGCGGGGTTCAGTATATCTGCCCAGGTCAGTTTCAGTTCTCCCCTGTCTTTGAATATTTTTTTGGCGATCTGCAGATCCACCTGGTCACGGGGTCTTTCATATATATCCGGGAAACCCAGGTCATTTATTCCAACCAGTGCCAGCCGCTGACCGATCCTGTTGTACAGCAACGAACCATTCCATCCACCCTTCTTGCTGTTATACTGTAACCCAACATTGGCCAGGTAAGGAGACTGTCCCTGTAAAGGACGATTAGAGGTAGTAGCACTGCCGGTTCCTGAGGTAGAAGCCAGTGTGACCTTTGAATAGATATAGGTAAGATTGATAAAAGTGCTGAAGTTCTCCAGTGATTTACCAAGGAAATCAAGATTCTTTCTTACCTCAAATTCAGCACCGATTGAATAAGCCTTATCAGCATTGGTATATTCATAGTTACGTCTGTCCAATACACTCGAAGGATTCAAACGTAATTCAATCGGGTCATCAAAGTTTTTGTAAAAAGCGCCAATGGTGATTGCTTCACCACCTTTGGGGTAAAACTCATAACGAACATCTCCGTTGAGAATGGAAGACCTTTTCAGATCCGGGTTTCCGTTTACTGCATAGTTCACTTCGTAATCAAAGAAAGAGAAAGGTGCGATCTCTCTGAATTCCGGCCTGGCAACTGTGCGGCTGCCCGCTACCCGTATACTGTGTTTATTATTGGGAGAAAGTGTAAAGTTGAAAGATGGAAGCACATCCCATTTTTCTGTATTTACTATCACTCTTTTAGCAGTAACATCTCTTGTGGTAAGAAACTGCTGGAAGTTTTCCACTCTTACACCCCATACCAGGCGTACCTGTTCACCAAATTTATTATCAAACATACCATACATACCATTCAGTACAGACACCCCAAAATATTTATCCTGGTTATTGGTGAAATCGAGGATCTTAAATCCATCCAGTGCTATATTTTCCTGGGCAAATATCTGGTTATAAGGAAGCAGGTTCTTGGTTGCGTCAAACTGCGACACATTCGCCGGCTCATAGCGGAAAATGCGGCTGCGGAAATCACGGATACGGATTAATGTTGACCCGCCGGCCTTAAATGTTTGCTTTTGCTTATTAAAAACAAATGGAATAGTCAGGCTTCCGGTAGCGCCGTAGCTATAATCTTTCAGGTCGCTGAAAAAGCGACGGGTATCGTCATCGTTAAATTCAAAAGGATCATTGGTTCCTTTTCCACGGAAATAAGCTGAAGTGCGGAGGTCCGGCTGCGATTTCCAGTTATAAGCAAAGTTACCATTCCACATCAGTTTGATACCGCTGTTGGTCAGTTGATGGTTGCCCTCGATCTGGCCGCTGTATAATGAACGCTGGTTCAGCACTGAAGAACGGAAATTAATATCCTGGATGCGGTCATTACTAACACCACCACGGGTATAGTAATTATCCTCAAAAAGCTGATTAAATAGATTCTTGAAAGAAATTTTATGCCTGCCCTTCACATAAGAAATATTGGCAAGTGCACCAACATTTACACTGTACCTGTTCTGTTCATCAAATAACTGCACCAATACATCTCCATCATCTTCATGTAATCTTCTTTCCACATCATATTTCAGCATACTGTTGCGATATTGAACAGATAATATATTGCCCAGTGTGCCGCCATTTTTAAATTTTTTGCTTGTGCCCCAGGTAAGGCTGTAGGTTTGTGATGGTAAAGCGGTAGTGGTTTTTTCGTTGTATACATCATTATTAAACAACTTGCTGTATTCGATCTGCTGCTGAATACCGGTAGTAGTACCTCCCAGTGCCCTGTAAGCCTGTGCGGAAGTAGGAAAGCCTTTGGGCAATCCTCTCGTTCTGTCATCAAAACCGAGCCAGTCATTCGCATTCCTTTCATTGCTGATAAAATCCTGGAACACTGACTGAGTATTGAAGCCCCAGCTTACACCTACACTAAGCAGGTCCCGGGTGGGTACATCTTTAGTATTTATTTGTATCAATCCGCCTGCGAATTCTCCCGGCAGTTCTGGTGTGGCTGTTTTATTAATAATGATATTATCAATAAGTGTGGAAGGGATCACATCAAAAGAGAAAGCTTTTTTATCAGGCTCTGTACTTGGTAACTGTGCATTGTTGATCAAAGCAGAATTATACCGGTCGCTTAAGCCACGGACAATAACAAATTTATTATCCTGAATACTGGCACCACTTACTCTTTTCAATACCTCTCCTGTATTTTTATCAGGCGTACGGCGGATAAAGTCTGCAGCCAGGCCACTGGAAAGGGCCGTATTACTTCTTTGAAAAGTCAAAAGAGCGGTCGTATTCTCCTGCCTCCTGGATGATGTTCTGATAGTGACCCCTTCAAGGCTTGACTTATCTTCCAAAACAATCTCCAGGTAATTATCCTGGTTGGCCGTTACATCTACATCAGTTATTTCTTTGGTCTGATAGCCGGTATTAGAAACTGTGATGGTATATTTTTTGCCTGCCTCCAGTGTTACGTAAAACTTTCCTTCCACATCAGCCTGTACTTGTTTTCCGGCACCGGCGATAACAATGGTAGCTCCCTGCAGCGGTTCGCTTTTTCTATTTACAACCTTACCCGAAAGTTTTATCGATTGGGCATGCAGAGAAACAAAAGCAATAAGCAACAATACACTTAACAATAATCGCAGCCTGGAATACATACTTGGTGATTTGCGGCAAAGGTGTGCCCGCTACATTACTGGTATGTTACCCCCATGTTAACCAATTATGATGGCAATGTTACCAGAATGTTAAGTGGAGCTTCAAAAGCGGAATTGCAGACGGCAGGTAAGTATATTATCCTTCAGATCAGCAGTATAGCCAGCCATTTGGGTGGTTTCATTCTTCACAATATCATAATACAGGATGAGTTTAGTCTGGGGGTTCAGGTAATAGGAATAACCGATACCTAAAGTTGAAAATTTAATATCTGCTATGGTAAGGTTAGTAGCTGGCTTGCCAATTTCCAATCTGGATACTTTTATATTAGGATCATACCAATCGTACTTTATCATCAACTGGTGTTTATCGTTGACAATATTTTGCAAAAAGAGCAAAAATATCCCATCAAAATGCCGGACATAAGTGGGAACAGGATTACCGTTCGATGTGGGCAGGGTGCCGGGATTACTGGTGGAAGCAGAAGTACCGGGTTGTGTTCCAAACCAATACTCGGCCCTCCATTCACTTTCTCCCCATTTATGGCGAAGCTTGCATTGAAAATCGGCGCCATAGTAATGCCGGGGTGAAGATTTGCCAAGATTTGACGCAGATGAGTCTATAACAAAAATATGATCGCCGTTGGTAGCACTTCCGCTTTCGTATACATATTTTGTTCCGTTCTTCCATCCACCCCGCAGGTAAGATAACCCTCCTGACAACTCGATCTTTTGATTCGTAAATGGGCGAACAAACATCCTTGAAATAAGGTCTTTATGACTATCAAAATCTGTTGTACCGGATAATCCCTGCCCGTTGAAGAAGCCAAGATCAAATTTGAAACGGGATCGCTTTCGCTTCGCTTCCTGTGGTTCATGTGACACCATTATGCCGATATCCCTTTCGGATGGCATTAATATCTGAGACATTCTGCCTCTTTCCGGTGTTTCCCTGAATGCCGAGGAAAGGTTGACTTCATATCCAAACGGACGGGCAAACAACCCGGCTGTTAAAGAAAAAAGATTTCGCTTTGTTTCAAATAGTTTTAAAAACATATCCCTTACAATCACCCCTCTTTCAGTAGCATCTATCTGAAAGGAGAAAAGTGCCTGGGGATATTTTAATTTTGAAGGCATCACATAGTCGATCTTCACCCTTGCCCGGCGAAGCATAAACCGGCTGCTGGAGAATGCTGAAAAATTACCTCCTGTATAAGAGGGGGCACCATCTGATTGGGCCTTTTGAAACTGTGGCTGGATATACCCGGTAATACGCAGATTTTCGAATCGCTTTATGACAGGCCTGACAGTATCCTTGATAAAAAAAGAAGAATCAATATCCGAAAGATATCTTTGAGAATAACTGTTAAGAAAAAAAAAGAAGGTGAAAAAGAAAGATAACAGGTACTTTGACAGCAGTTGTTTTGCCGAAAACATGATATATGCTTAAAATTGCTGCAATATAAATTCTTTGTTATACAATTGTTACCCTAATTTTATTTATATATTAATTTATTATTAATTCTTCCGGCCCCCGCTACCCCCTATTAACTACCCGGTATTTTCGCAAACCATCGTCATCCGGCATATAACCGGAACCGAAACTAAAATAAACACTATGGCCGGACTCAATTCTTTCCTGAAGATCTTCATGCCGAAGAACAAGGTATTTTATGAATTATTTGAAAAAGTAGCTGATAATGTTTCCAAAATGGGCTCCCAGCTTAAAGATGTGGTAGCAGAACCTGATTTTGATAAAAGAGCTGCCCTTATCATACAGATCGAAGACCTGGAACATGCCAATGATGAACTGACACACAATCTTTTCACAGAACTCGGTCGTAATTTCATTACTCCATTTGACAGGGAAGACATTCACTACCTGGCCACTTCGCTGGATGATATTGCTGACTATATCTATGCTTCTGCCAAAAAGATCAATTTCTACCGGGTAAACCCCAATGATATGGGGATGCAGAAATTCTCTGAGTTAATTGAACAAAGCTGCCAGCAGGTAAAAATTGCGGTAACTGAATTGCGGGATATGAAAAATATGCGCAATATCACTGAGGCCTTGGTGAAAATAAACAGCATTGAAAACCAGGCGGACGATATTTTTGATATGAGTATCGAAAGACTGTTCGCTACGGAGCCGGATGCCAAAGAAGTAATCAAGAAAAGAGAAATATACCAGGTAATGGAGATCGTTACTGATAAATGTGAAGACGCCAGTAATGTGATAGAGTCAATAATCATCAAATACGCATAAGCACCAGCCATTACTCCATCATCTGACTAATATTTATGACACCTTTTCTCATAACCATCATAGCACTAGCACTGATATTTGATTATATCAACGGCTTTCACGATGCGGCCAATTCTATTGCCACAGTAGTGTCTACCAAAGTACTTACCCCTTTCCAGGCTGTTTTATGGGCTGCCGTATTTAATTCAATAGCCTTCTTTATTTTCAAAGACCACGGCGTTGCTGATACTGTTGCTAAAACAGTAAAGCCAGATCATATAATGGAGGGAAATATGATGGTCGTTATCTTTTCCGGCCTTATAGCAGCCATAGCCTGGAACCTGCTGACATGGTGGCTGGGTATTCCTTCTTCATCGTCACACACACTGATCGGTGGTTTTGCCGGTGCGGCTATTGCAGCCGGAGGGTTTGAGGCAGTTAATTCATCTATCATTATCAGAACCGCCAGTTTTATTTTCCTGGCTCCCCTCATTGGTATGGTGATGGCGTTCATTATGTCTTTATGGTTCTTAAGCTCCTTTAAAAAAGGCTGGACATCAAAAATATTTTCCGTTTGTGTGATAATTTTCGTTGTTATTTTTCTCGCTATTAGTCTTGAGTTTAATAAAGAGGTGCTGGCGAAAAAAACACATTATGAAAATTATATCAGCCAGGTCATTTTTTATTCGAAGAATTTCAAATGGATACTGTTATCCTTCATTTTGCTCGTAATGGCTTCTTTTTCTCTTTACCTCAGCAACCTGAATGCACATAAAGCAAATCAGTGGTTCAAAAGATTACAATTGATCTCATCAGCCGCATTCAGTATTGGTCATGGTGGTAATGATGCACAAAAAGTAATGGGGATCATCACAGCGGCATTAATAGCTGGCGGGACGATTACTGATTTCAAACAAATGCCTGACTGGGTACCTATAGCATGTTATGCTGCTATCGGGCTTGGCACTATGAGTGGTGGCTGGAAGATTGTAAAAACAATGGGTACCAAGATAACCAAAGTCACTCCCTTTGAGGGAGTAGCGGCAGAAACTGCCGGCGCACTGACTCTTTTCATTACTGAAGCTTTGAAGATTCCTGTAAGTACCACCCACACCATTACAGGTGCCATTATGGGAGTAGGTGCTACCAAGAGATTATCTGCCGTCAGATGGGGTGTAACGATCAACCTCATCTGGGCATGGATACTTACTATTCCTATCAGTGCTTTGCTGGCAGCAGGAGTATATCAGATTGCCAGGCTATTTTAATTTAATACCTGATTTTTATAAAATAAATCCTGACTTTTGTCGGGATTTTTTATGGCTAAAATACTTGTAACAGGCGGCTGCGGTTATATCGGGTCACATACACTTGTTGACCTGATAGAAAACGGATATGATGTTATTTCCGTCGATAACAATTCCCGTTCAAACCCCAATATCCTGAAAGGGATAGAGCAGATAACAGGCAAAAAAGTAAAAAACTACAAAGTTGACCTTTGCAACTTTGATGATACGTTTGCCATTTTCCAGGAAAATGATGATATCACCGGTATTATTCACTTTGCTGCTTACAAGGCAGTTGGTGAATCCGTGGAAAACCCACTGCTGTATTTTGAGAATAATCTTACCTCACTCATCAACCTGTTGAAATGTGTACAGGAGTTTCACATACCTCATTTTGTATTTTCTTCTTCCTGTACGGTATATGGTAATCCGGATCAGATACCGGTAACTGAAAGTACTCCGCCAAAACCGGCAGAATCGCCCTACGGTTATACCAAACAGATGAGTGAGCAGATCATTAATGAATTTGCCAAAAGCTCAGGTACGCATCATATTCTGCTTCGTTATTTTAATCCTGCCGGAGCCCACCCTTCTGCCATTATCGGTGAAATGCCGGTTGGCAAACCACAAAATCTTGTCCCGGCAATAACACAAACTGCTGTTGGAAGGATAGAGAAAATGTATGTTTATGGTAATGACTATTCTACAAGAGATGGTTCCTGTGTAAGGGATTTTATCCATGTTTGTGATCTTGCCAATGCTCATACTTTATCGCTGAAGTACCTGGAAGAAGGAAGGAATAAAGGTTTATGTGAAGTGTTCAACCTGGGTACCGGAAATGGTGTAACAGTACTGGAAGCAATACATGCATTCGAAAAAGTGAGTGGCCTCAGTTTGAATTATGAAATTGGAGCAAGAAGGCCGGGTGATGTTATTGCAATTTATGCCAATAATGATTTGGCCAGGAAAGTGCTTGGTTGGGAGCCTAAGTTCTCGCTGGAAGATATGATGTCAACTGCCTGGAAATGGGAACAACGACTTAAAGCAGATGAAACAGTATTCTCCAGCCAGGCAGGTGAATTGAATTGATTTGACATACATCATTCACCCCTAACCCTTACTTTTGCGACACTTAAATTTTAATAATGTCATTAAAGGATATTCAATCAACAGGCACTAAGGATACCCGTAGTGGTTTTGGCGACGGAATTGTGGCGGCAGCAAGAAAAAATCCAAATATTGTTGCATTAACAGCAGATCTGGCAGGATCGCTTAAGCTGAACCAGTTTATGAAAGAATTCCCGGAACGTTTTATCCAATGCGGAATTGCAGAAGCAAATATGATAGGTATCGCTGCAGGTTTGACGATTGGTGGCAAGATCCCATATACTACCACTTTTGCCAATTTTTCTACCGGCCGTGTATACGACCAGATTCGTCAATCAGTAGCTTACAGTGGTAAAAATGTAAAAATATGTGCTTCGCATGCTGGTCTTACATTGGGTGAAGACGGTGCCACACACCAGATACTCGAAGATATAGGGTTGATGAAAATGCTGCCTGGTATGACAGTAATTGTTCCCTGCGATTATGCACAAACAAAGGCTGCAACCGAAGCTATTGCAGAATATGAAGGCCCGGTTTATCTCCGTTTTGGCCGGCCTGCATGGCCAATTTTTACTTCAGAAAGACCTTTTGAAATTGGCAAAGCTCAATATTTCTCCGAAGGAACAGATGTTACCATTTTTGCCTGTGGCCACTTGGTATGGAATGCTATCCAGGCGGGCTCAATATTAGAAGAGAAGGGGGTAAGTGTTGAGGTTATCAATATTCATACAATAAAACCGCTGGATGAAGAAGCGGTAATAAAATCCATTCGTAAAACAAAATGTGTTGTAACCGCGGAAGAACATAATATCATCGGCGGTCTTGGTGATGCGATAGCACAAGTAGCAGCAAAAAACTTCCCGGT
>CAZTKV010000023.1:0-8765 GCA_964614285.1 uncultured Chitinophaga sp.
ATATCAGTTGTAAAGCTTGCCATGCCCATCAATCCGCAAATGCGTACATGAGTCATGTTCAAACTATTTACCTGGTCCATTGCAACAATAAGCTCTTCTTCATTGAAGCCAAACTTTGATTCTTCTTGTGCAATATGTACCTGTAGAAGGCAATCAATCCTTCTTTCCGCTTTTTCGCCCTGCTTGCTGATCTCTTTCAATAACTTAAAACTGTCAACCCCGTGTATCAAATGAACAAACGGAGCTATATATTTTACTTTATTACTTTGTAAATGACCAATAAAATGCCAGCGGATATCTGCAGGAAGACTGACGGATTTATCTACTAACTCCTGAACGTAGTTTTCTCCGAAATCACGATGGCCAAGATTGTATAGTTCAAAAATATCCTCAACTGGTTTTGTTTTGGATACGGCAACAAGTATGGCATGCTTATCAGCTAACTCATTAATAATACTTTTATACTTCGCTGTATTGACCGGCATCTTGTAAAATTAAAATGTGCAAACGATTTTCTTTCATTTGCACATCATATAAAGAAATTATCCAGTTTATTTTAAGATAGATCTGCTGATAACGATCCGCTGCACCTCACTGGTACCTTCGTATATCTGGGTGATCTTGGCATCCCGCATCAGCCTTTCTACATGATACTCTTTTACAAAACCATAGCCGCCATGTATCTGTACTGCCTCTGTAGTGGTCCACATGGCTGTTTCAGAAGCATATACTTTGGCCATCGAAGAGCTGAGTGTATAATCAATATCATTGTCTTTTTCCCAGGCAGCTTTCAGACAAAGTAACCTGGCAGCTTCTATCCGGGTAGCCATATCAGCCAGCTTAAAAGCGATGATCTGGTGGTTCATAATTTCAGTACCAAAGGCTTTCCTGGTTTTCGAATATGCTTTTGCCAACTCATATGCTCCGCTGGCAATACCCAGTGCCTGGGAAGCTATCCCAATTCTGCCACCAGCTAATGTTTTCATAGCGAACTTAAATCCAAATCCATCCTCCCCGATCCTGTTTTCTTTAGGCACTTTTACATCATTAAACATTACTGTATGTGTATCACTTCCACGGATGCCCAATTTATTTTCTTTTGCAGCCACTACTACTCCTGGCCAGTTCTTTTCTACGATCAGGCAATTAATCCCTCTTGAACCTTTTGCTGGGTCCGTTTGTGCTATTACTAGATAAACCGAAGCCGTTCCGCCATTAGTTATCCAGTTTTTGGTTCCGTTTAGCAAATAATGATCTCCCTTATCTTCTGCTGTCGTTCTTTGTGAAGTAGCATCACTGCCAGCTTCGGGTTCGCTGAGCATAAATGCTCCGATATACAATTCACCATCTTTTTGCCCCTGTGCTAACGGCGACAAATATTTCTGCTTTTGCTCTTCGCTGCCGTATTCCTGCAAGCCATAACATACCAGGCTGTTGTTAACACTCATACATACACTCACACTGGCATCTACTTTACTTATTTCTTCCATAGCCAGTACATAACTCACCGTATCCATCCCGGCACCACCATATTCTGGGTTCACCATCATACCCATAAAACCCAGTTCTGCCAGTTTAGTGATTTGTTCACGGGGAAACTGCTGCTTTTCATCCCGTTCTATTACTCCCGGCAAACATTCATTTTGTGCAAAATCCCGGGCTGCTTTTTGAATCATCAGTTGCTCTTCATTCAGTTGAAATAACATATAGTAAAATTTTACAAACCCAAACAAGTGTTAGCCGTGCAAATATAAGGTCAAATCGGGCTGCCCGCTTATTTGTATTTAAGATGATAATTGTCAGCTATTACCCGATTTTTCTCATCGCATCCCTAACGGAATTTTGGCCTACCTTTGTACTGCAAAAAAAATTCATGAAGAAAATACATATTATCCTGCTTGTTTTAATTGCCGGCTCTATAGGCGTCTTACTTACTTTCCTAAAAACAGCCAGCACTTATGATACGATTGATACAGCTATTGCCAAACCCGGTAAATTCGTTCACCTGATGGCTAAACTGGACAAATCCCAACCTATTGAGTACGATGCCGTTAACAACCCTAATTATTTAAGCTTCACCGCTATTGATACCCTTGGAAAATCTGTGAAAGTGGTTTATCATAATGCCAAGCCGGATAACCTTGAAATCAGCGAAAAACTAGTATTAAAAGGAAAGTATAATAACGGGCAATTTGAATGCAAAGACATACAAACCAAATGCCCATCCAAATACAAAGAAGAACAGGCAAAAGGTGGCACACACCCCGGGAATGTTCCTGCAAAGAAATAATGACACTGCGCAAACTATCGCCGCAGTAATTTTTATCGGTAAATAATTCTAAACTACAGTATGGACTATATCGGAGAAAATTTATTACCCGGACAATTAGGACATTTTTTTATTGTGCTTTCCCTGGTAGCTTCTCTTCTTGCCACAGTTACTTATTTTCTTGCCGCTCAATCAAAGAACGAAACAGATTCAATTGCCTGGAAAAAACTGGCCCGTTATGCCTTCATTGTAGAAGTAATCTCCGTTTTCTCCATTTTCGGTATTTTATTCTATATCATTCACAACCATCTTTTCGAGTACCATTATGCATGGAAACATAGCAGCAGGTCATTAGAATTCAAATACCTGCTGGCCTGTTTCTGGGAAGGCCAGGAAGGAAGCTTTCTTCTTTGGAGTGCCTGTCATAGTATTCTGGGTGTTATCCTTATCAAACGCAGCGGCAAATGGGAAGCTCCGGTGATGACGATTGTAAGTTTTGCCCAATTTGCGTTGGCAACAATGGTTGCCGGTATTTACATTTTCGGCTGGAAAATGGGCTCTAACCCGTTTATTCTTTTAAGAGATTCTGGTGTCTTTGATAATGCCCCCGGCCTGCATATCAACTTTGATGTGAATCAACCTTTGCGTCCTGATTACATGCAATCAGTTAAAGATGGAAATGACCTGAATCCTTTATTGCAAAATTACTGGATGGTGATCCACCCACCGGTTTTGTTCATGGGATTTGCTTCTACTATCGTTCCCTTTGCCTTTGCCATGGCAGGCTTATGGAAAAAACAATTTGGTGAATGGACCAAGCCTGCTTTACCGTGGGCATTGTTTTCTGCAGCTGTATTAGGAGTAGGTATTATGATGGGCGGCATGTGGGCCTATGAGTCACTTACATTTGGCGGCTACTGGGCATGGGATCCCGTAGAGAACGCCTCATTGGTGCCATGGATGATATTGGTGTCCGGTATCCACACATTACTTATTTACAGGCATAGCGGTCATTCCCTGAGAGCTACCTACTTATTCTTCATCCTTGCTTTTGGTTTCATTCTTTATTCTACGTTCCTTACCCGAAGCGGAATACTGGGAGAATCATCAGTACATGCTTTTACCGACCTGGGGATGAACTTTCAGTTGCTTACATTCCTGCTGATCTTTGTATTGCCCTCGTTAGTATTCTTTTTTTACAGGTACAACCAGATTCCTTCAGTTCAAAAAGAGGAAAATACTTCTTCCCGGGAATTCTGGATGTTTATCGGGGCATTGGTTTTCTTTCTTTCGGCCATTGTAATCATTGGAAAAACATCTTTACCGGTTTTCAATAAAATATTGGGAACTAAAATTGCCCCTCCGGAGGATGCGGAATTCGCTTATAATAGTATCCAGGTTTATGTTGCCATAATAGTTGCGGCATTAACTGCGATCTCTCAATACTTAAAATACAAGGACACTCCGGGACAATACTTCTGGAAAAAGATATTAATACCAACTATTATAGCAGCTGTTCTTTCCTTGTTGTTCTTCCTTTTCGGCGAGGTCAATTACAATAAAAAAGGCCCCATCTTCCAGGGCTCTATCTGGCTGGCGGTAGTTTGTAGCATCTATACCATAGCAGCGAATGCCGGTTATATCTGGCTTGGCTTAAAAGGCAGTCTGAAACTTTCGGGAGGTTCTATTGCTCATGTGGGATTTGGTATGGTACTGCTGGGCATCCTGATCTCTTCATCCAATAAAGAAGTATTATCTAACAATATTGGCGGCATTCCGGCACCACTGGCTGAAGGAGAGGATCCCAGGGAAAACCTGACCCTGGTCAAAGACATGACAGCAAATATGGGCCGCTACTCATTGACTTATGAAGGAGATTCAGCACACCCTAAAAAGCAGTTATGGTTCTATAAGGTCCGGTTCAGGAGTAATGATGGAAAAGAAGAATTTGTGCTGATGCCAAATGCTTTTGTCAATTATAAAGGCAACGAAGGCCTGATGGCAAACCCTGATGCCAAACATTACTGGGATCATGATGTATTTACCTATATCACTTCTATTCCTAATCCTGAAAATGCAAAGGATACTACTTCATTTAAACCATATACCCGCAAACAGGGAGATTCCCTCTTTTATAGCAAAGGATTTATCATTGTACAGGATATAAAACAAAAGGACAGCGTTCCTCAGGAACTGTTTGGCTCCCAGGGAATGTTGTATGAAGTACCACTGAAAATCTATTCTAAAAGCGGCTCCGTATTTTCAGTTACTTCCCGGCTGGCTAATGCTAAAGGAGAATGGTTTGCCATACCGGATACCATCACTTCTGAAAGTCTTATACTTCAGCTGCAAAAAGTAAATCCGGACAAAAGTATAGAGCTTGGTGTTAAGGAATCAAATGCAATAATGAAATATGTAACGCTAAAAGCCTACCGTTTCCCCCTCATCAAACTACTTTGGTATGGTGTATGGATAACAGCGATTGGCATCATAATCAGCATGGTCAGGCGCATCCGGTTAAACCGGGCTGGCAGGACCGGGTCCTAATTTTGACATTTTTGAAACAGCGTCCTTCGTAGTTTTACTGTCAGTATAAGAAATACGAATACTGTTTTCTAATTTTATCCTCCGTGGATTACGCTAAAAAAAATATACAGCTCCTTTTCCTGCTACTTGTCTTGGCAACAATGACAAGCAGCAATGCATTTAGTCAAACTCCATCACCGGCACCCGAACCTATAGTTGACTCAACCGAATGGGCCCTCCAATACATGAAAGAACAACGCAAAAAATGGGGCCCGAACGATACGATTATTCTTCCCGCCATCTGGTATCACCATGAAATAGTTAACTATAAGGAAATGGAAATGGCATGGGTTTCTAACCTGTCTCCGGAAAAACTGAAAAAATATATTGAAGAATGGACCAGGCTTAGAAATGCTGTTTATGTTACTTACCCGTATGCCCGGATCGCCGGTGCCACTATCAACGATATCAATTCGAATCTGGCCAGCGTAAGTTCGAAAAAAGAACGAAAGGCATATATCAAATCAAGAGAAAAAGAGCTGAAAAAGCAATTCAGCGACCCTCTTTCCAACCTGTCTGTATACCAGGGAAAAATTCTGATGAAGCTGATCAATCGTCAAACAGGAAATAACTGTTATGAAATTATCAAAGAATATAAAGGCGGATTGAATGCAAGGTTTTACCAAACGGTTGCCTTTTTTGTAGGTGGCAACCTGAAACAGGAGTGGGACCTTGCAAAGAATAAACTGGATAAGGATATTGAGAATATTGTAAAAGAAATAGACGGCTCCTGGTACAACAATCCTTACAGGAAGTAATTATTATGTTGTTAATTTCCTGGTACGTTCTGATCCTCCCTACTCTCACTGTAATAAAATACATTTGCACTTATTTTTAATATTTCACACTAATATGAAAGCAGATATTCTTGCCATAGGCGTTCATCCTGATGATGTGGAACTGGGATGCTCGGGCACATTGATCAACGAAACTAAAAAAGGGAAAAAAGTAGTAATCGTTGACCTGACACAAGGTGAACTGGGGACTAGAGGTACCATTGAGACCCGCTACCAGGAGGCTGCCAATGCAGCCATGATAATGGGTGTACATGCAAGAGAGAACCTGAAAATGAGAGATGGTTTTTTTAAGAATGATGAAGAACATCAATTAAAACTGATTGCAGCTATACGTAAGTACCAGCCTGCTATAGTTATTGGAAATGTGTTACATGACAGGCATCCTGACCATGGCAGAGCAGGAAAACTCATTGCCGACAGCTGTTTCCTGGCAGGTCTTTCTAAGATAGAAACTAAAGATGAGAAACAGGAAAAACAGGAAAGGTGGCGTCCCTCTTATGTATTACATTATATACAGGATTGGTATCATGAGCCTGATCTGCTGATCGATATCAGTGATGTATTTGATCAGCGTATGAAAGCTATTGAGGCATATTCCACACAATTTCATACGGGTGCAGACAGCAATGAGGGCCCTCAAACCTATATTTCCACACCCGATTTTCTTGAAAGTGTTATCGCAAGAGCAAGAATGTTTGGCAAACGTATTGGTGTAAAGTATGCTGAAGGTTTTATCAGCGAGAAAAAAATTGGCATCCGGGACCTTGCCGCACTGATACAAAATGAAACTTGAGTCATTGTTTGACTGAACATCCCAATAAAACGTTAAACAAACAGTCGTTGATTCATATCAAACGATTGACTTATTTTTGACACAATGTGGCAGTTTAAGACTACCTTTGTCAATCAGTAATTACAGTATTAAAATGACATTCCCAAAATTCTCCGGAACAGCACAATCTTTTCATGCTGAATTAAAGAAAAGAATCAGCGATTATTTTAAAGACGCTGGTAAAGCTCCTACAGGAAACTTTCAATTGTATTTTAAAGCGATCTTCCTTGTTGTGGCTTACGTGGCAGTATATACTCACCTGATATTTTTTACACCCGCCACCTGGCTTGCTTTGACTGAATGTGTAGTATTAGGCGGATTAACTGCGGCGATTGGCTTTAATGTCATGCATGATGGCATGCACGGAAGTTTCAGCAAATACAAATGGGTGAACACCATGGCCGGCCTGTCTCTTAATTTTTTAGGTGCTAATAATTTCATGTGGAAGACCAAACATAATATCATTCACCACACCTATACAAATATTGAAGGGCTGGATGATGATATAGAGGCCAAACCACTACTCCGTCTTTGCGACACACAGAAATATTATAAAATACACCGTTTTCAACACTGGTACTTCTGGGCCGCCTATTCTTTACTTTATATCTGGTGGGTCTTTGTAACTGACTACAAAAAATATTTTTTGAAAAGAATCGGATCTGTCCCCTTAAAACCAATGTCTGCAGGTGACCATATTTCTTTCTGGGGTTTTAAACTATTACATGCATTTCTTTTTATTGCCTTGCCAATTTATGTAGTGGGCTTTACTCCCTGGCTGATTGGCTTTCTGATATTCGGTCTGTTTGCAGGGTTTGTATTGAGTATTGTATTCCAACTAGCACATACTGTGGAACATACACATTTCCCCCATGCAGATGTTGAAAGTAACAAAATGGAAGATGAGTGGGCAATCCACCAATTGAAAACAACAGCCAATTTTGCTACCCGTAATAAAGTTATATCCTGGTTAGTCGGAGGGCTGAATTTCCAGGTTGAACACCATTTATTCCCTAAAGTATCGCATGTTCACTATCCTGCAATCAGCAAGATCATCAAAAAAGCATGTGAAGATTTTGGAGTTACCTATATCGAGTATCCCAAAATGAGGTTGGCACTGGCTTCTCATGTGTCCCACTTGAGAAACCTCAGCCGCAAATAACCGCATTAAAAAAATTAGAAAAGGGAGTTGCAAGCAGCTCCCTTTTTGTTTGCCTTCAATTCTTTTTGCCACAAGACAAAACCCATGTAACTTGCACCGTTTTTCAATTACAGATATATGGTTGACCTTTCCTCTTATGACCCTAACAGTGTAAGCAATCCCAATAATAATATTTTTGGATTACCCACTTCAGAAGATAATGCCAAACTGGTAATCATTCCTGTTCCATGGGAAGTAACTGTAAGTTACGGTGCAGGTACAGCAAGAGCACCCGAGTCAATTCTTAAAGCCAGTTACCAGGTAGACTTGTTTGATCCTGAAATGCCGGATGCCTGGAAGCAAGGATTCTTTATGCGGCATACAGACAGGAAAATCTTGATGAAGAGTGATTATCTGAGAAAAGAAGCTGAACTCTATATAGATTATATTTCAAAAGGAGAAGATGTTAATGCCAACCAGTTCATGTGCAAAACGCTGAGAGAAGTAAATGAAGGGGGTGTTTTCCTGACAGAGTGGATGCATGAACAAACAAAGGCATTACTGGAAAAAGACAAACTGGTGGCTGTATTAGGCGGCGATCATAGTGCACCATTAGGTTACATGAAAGCCGTTGGTGAAAAATACGGAGACTTTGGTATTCTTCAGATCGATGCTCATTGTGATCTTCGGGATACCTACGAGGGCTTTAAACATTCTCATGCCAGCATCATGTTTAATGCATTGAAAGAAATACCACAGTTACAAAGACTGGTACAGGTGGGGATAAGAGATTATAGCCAGGTAGAATGGGATTATATTAAAAACAGCAATTATAAGGTCATCTCTTATTTTGACAGGGAGATAAAGAAAAGACAGTTTGAAGGGGAATCATGGAAGACGCTGGCAGAGGAAATAGTAAGCAAACTTCCGCAACAGGTATATATCAGTTTTGATATTGATGGGCTGGACAGGAAACTTTGCCCTCATACAGGCACTCCGGTTCCCGGAGGATTCGAACTGGAAGAAGTGTTTTTCATTTTCAGAAAAGTGCTGGAAAGCGGCCGTAAAATCGTTGGATTTGACCTCAGTGAAGTTGGAGTGAGTGATTCTGACTGGAATGCCAATGTGGGAGCAAGAGTA
>CAZTKV010000023.1:8865-21553 GCA_964614285.1 uncultured Chitinophaga sp.
TTGACCATTGACTTCAAAAACAACAAACTCATTCAGCAAACCATAGATGAAAACAGTCCTGTGAATGAGCAGGAATTTAACGATTTTTGCAGGCAGCAATTAAATAAATGAGTTTATCACAATCCCCATACATACTTTACTCCGACGGTAAAGGAAATATTTTTGAAGACACTTCATTATATATAACCGGCCGCACAGGCTGGGACGCAGTACCTGTACCCGAAGATGAATGGATTGAATTACCCGATGGGGGTTCATTGTATGAATTACCCGGAAGACGAGGCATTGGTATCGATGTAGAGACCGGTGATATGCGGCTTTGTGAAAAAGGCTGGGCTGTTGCTGCATTTATTCCTCCGGCACATACTGGTTTTTATTTAGCTGCCTATGAAACAGCATCCGATGCTCCTATCCTTCCCTTATTTTGTTATACTGCAGCAGGCTGGTTTAATGATAAATTCTATGTACCTGCCATCCGAATTGAACCGGATATCAGGCAGGAATGTGCCGGGTATGATGCAAAAAAAGTAGAAGCCGGTGCCAAAGAATTACTCAAACATTATCCGCAAAACAGGTTAGTAGCACACCTGATGAATAATTGTGCATTGACTTACAGTTGCCCCGCAGCCAGAAACTTTGCATTGGGCAGATGGGAATGTCCCGTACCAGCATCCCCGGCATGTAATGCCAATTGTGTAGGGTGCATCTCACTACAACCCGATGAGGAACCTATTGTTTCTACGCAAGACAGATTGACCTTTAAGCCTACCCCGGAAGAAATTGTTGAGTTCACTGTCCCTCACCTGGAAACAGCACCCTACCCTATCATCAGTTTCGGGCAAGGTTGCGAAGGTGAACCTTTGCTGATGTGGGAAACCATTCGTGATGCGATTATTGAGATCAGGAAACACACAAAAAAAGGGAGTATCAATATTAATACAAATGGATCCAGGCCGGATGCCGTGAAAGTTCTTTGCGAAGCCGGACTTGATTCTATCCGTGTAAGTACCAACTCCGCCAGGAGAGAAATTTACACTCCTTATTATCGTCCTAACAATTACGACTTTGACGATATTGTTGAAAGCCTGAAAGTCGTTAACTCATTTGGTGGCTGGACATCCATCAACTATTTCGTTTTCCCGGGAATGACCGATTCAGTTGCAGAATATGAAGCATTGAGAAAACTGATAAAGGAAACCGGGTTAAAGATGATCCAGTGGCGCAATTTCAACATTGATCCCGACTGGTATCTTGGCAAGATTGGCGTGACAGATACAGGTGAATGCATAGGAGTCAAACAGCTACAGGAACTGATCCGGGAAGAATTTCCCGATCTCAAATACGGCTACTTTAACCCTCCCATGGAACGCATCAGAGGAAAGTTTGAACTGGATTTTGCACACTAGTAGATTTAATGAATCAGCCGATCAAAAAAAATATTTACATAGGTATCAGCCTTGCTGTACTGGCAACATTTATCTGGTCGTGGAATTTTATCATCGCAAAAGGAATATACAAAGAAATCCCTCCGGTAAGTCTTGCATTTTTTCGCTGGCTGACTGCCACAATCATCATTCTTCCTTTTGCTTATCAATCTTTCAAGAAAGAATGGTTCTCAGTCCGGAAATCCTGGCTTTACTTTTTGATAGCAGCTGCCACCGGTGTAGCTATGTTCAACACATTTGTATATATCGGTGCACAATATACTACTGCCATAAACCTGGCCCTGATAGGAACTACTTCTTCCCCGATTCTTTCTGTAATCTTTGCCCGGATATTTCTGAAAGAAAAAATCAGTGGCGCAAAAGTGATTGGAATAATCACTTGTATAGCCGGTATTTTGTTTCTGTTGTCAAAAGGGAATTTTCAAAACCTGTTACACCTGAAATTTACCCGAGGTGATACCTGGGTTTTGCTGGCAGGTCTTTCTTTCGCTGTTTACAATACAATGGTTAAGAAAAAGCCAGTTACTGTTTCTCCGGTCAACTTTCTTTTTATTGTTTTTGCTGTGGGAACAATCCTTCTTTTTCCTTTCTACCTGGAAGAAGCAGCGAATACAGTTCCTGTTTCGTATACTGCAAATAACATTCTTATCATCTTCTATCTTGGTTTAGGAGCTTCTGTTATCTGTTTCTGGATCTGGAATATTGCTATCCGCAATCTTGGCGCAGGAAGGGCTGCATTGTTTGGTAATCTTATACCTGTTTTCAGCACTTTGGAAGCCGTATTGGTGTTAGGCGAAAAAATAACCTGGGTACATGTAGTGAGTTTTACCCTTGTGCTGGTTGGCTTATTAACAGCCAATATTCAAAAAAGAAGTTAATACATTATTTACAGGCTCCTCTTAATGCAAGCTCTAATGCAGCTTCGAATTCTTTTTCTGCAGCTGGTGCGTCAAACGTTGTCCAGCAGTCAAGGGTAAGTTGTCTAACAGAATGCCAACCTAAATCATCAGATCCATGCCTAACATACATACCACCGGTTGATTGCCATTTGCCATTTACACATTTGTATTCTATATCATAATCCACCCATTTGCGGATGACATGTATGGAATAAGAGAACATTTTTGAAGTTGAAAATGCTTTGGCCATTTTCTCGCCAATATCAGTTGCCTTATCCAGTTCCAGTTCTTCCAGTAATTCTTTTATCTTCTCATACACATCATTCCCCTCTTTACTGTGCCCGCAGGGAAGCACTTTGCGATCATCAATCTCACAGGCAAATGTCTTGTGCCATCTCCATCTGACAGTTGCACCCTCCGGGTCACATGGCTGATCTCCGATATATCCGTATGAACCCGGGTAACCACTTTCATTCTTTAAATCACTTAAATCAATCTGGTTTGCTGTACTGCTATTATCCGGCAGATCAAGATTCACATTCACTGAAAAAGTGCCTGATTTTATACTTTGTATATCAAACTTCCGTGTAAATATTCCTGAGCTTTCAGTTGCAGGTGATAAAGGAATAACAATAGTATTTGCCGGCATCATAGTAACAGTTGCAGGCGAAATATTATTCAAAGACAGAATTGCAGTATCCGGTAAACCTTGCAGACCCGAAATCTTTATATCAATGTAAGTCCTTTCCCCTTTTGATAAATTCAGTTTGCCGGCAGAAACATCCATGCTGACACCTGAAATTCTTTGATTGCATGTCTGACTGTTCTTTTCATTATTATCTGTTATGTCTAATGTTTGTAAACCAACAGCGTGAGCCGGGTATTTAAAAATACATTGACGTGGTGATTCTGCAAGCACTTCAGCAGGTGTACTTCCTAATGAACATTTTGTATTGGAAGCATCCCCATCAAAAGGACCAGTAATATTAACCGGGGTACCCTCCAGCACATGAGATGGGTGGCTGCAGTTTTGTAATGATGCGGAAATAGTTTTGTCCAAATTATTTAGCGGAAAAGAAAGTTGGCCAACTTTAGCACCACTCCCGTTTATTAGTTCTATCGGTGAAATCTGCTTTCCACCGGAATGTAAAAGCCATTTCATCAACCCGGGTTTTGAAGGAACAGAAGTTCTATTCCCATCAATGCTTACAGTGTACTTAATAAGTTCTGAAAGGTTTTTTTCAACCTGTTTTGCATTTTTACCAATTGGTTCAGCTAACACTGTTCCTGAAATAACTTCTCCCGGCCTGATATCATCAGGCAGGTAAACTTTTATAGTACCGGCCGGAGTATTGAAAACTGCGGTTGTTAGCCCTTTTTGGGTTGAGATAGTTTGCGCCCAGATTATTGATGCAGGTACAAGCAGGAATAAAGAGAGCACAGAAGAGAAAAATATTGACTTTCTCATAACAGTGCTTTACTAAATTTAATACAGTTTGCCGAATTTGAAGAAAACATTAAAAACACGGCAAAACCCAGCAGATTGAGTTGAAACAAGCCTGGACTGTTCTTCCCAAAATCTTAACATTTTATAAATCAACATTCGTGCAAGTTGCACAGCGTTTGCATCGTTAATAACACCTGTGTATAAACAGGGCTGTCTTTCATTGATAATCAAAGCTTAAATTTGTATGAACAACGCCTACGCTATGTCTGCATCCCTTGAAGCCCAATACCGTTCAAAAGCCACTATGATAACGGCTGGTTTTGCCGGTGTGGCTATATTGCTGATGTTCCTGCTGAAATGGAAGCTTCCCGTTTTTGAAAAGGTAGTAGAAATGCCCGGCATTGAAGTGGAGCTGAACCTGCCTCCTGACCCTCCTGTACCTCTTGAAGAAGGCGGTGGCGGTGGTGGGAATCCCGTTCAGGCAGCCGGAAATCCCGGTATAGCACAGGCTGCCCCAATGCCTCCGGGAACCAATGAAGATTCCAAAAACATTGAAGAAGACAATGAAAGTTCCAGCCCGGCAATCACTAAACCAGTTGTAACGAAACCAAAGGCTACCGCTATCACAAATACTTCTATAACTAGAGCTGAACCAAAGGAGATAAAAACACCAGCTCCCCCAAGGCCTAAAGCTGTAATGGACGGGAAAAATATTACGGGAACTCAAAAGGGTGGTAATAATGCTGATAACTACGACCAGGCTGGTGGCAGGGGTAATGGCAATGGTGTTGGGACCGGTAATGGTGTAGGTGGAGGCAATGGCAACGGTGTTGGCGGAGGAAACGGTTCCGGAACGGGAGGTGGCAGTGGCCCAAGAGTAACAAGAGGCGACAGAAAGATCGTACGCAGCTATTCTTTTGAAGGCGACCTGGATAAAGCTACCATTTATGCCAACGTAAACGTATCACCTGACGGCATCGGAAAATTCGTAAGTATCGCCAAGGGATCCTCCAATAGCAGCAATGCGTATAAAGAAGCCATCATCCGTTACCTGCAGAACATTAAGTTTGATAAAGCTGATCATGAATCCATGATCACTGTTCAGTTTAATTTCAGGGTTAACTAACACAAGATTATTGAAGAGAAAAACCATTTCGCCCAAAACGAAATGGTTTTTTATTTAAGGCAACCACTATTTTTGCCCCGATGAATTACGAGCAGACCATTGATTATTTATTTACCCGGCTACCCATGTTTAGTCGTATTGGTGCTGCTGCATTCAAAAAAGATCTTACCAACACCATCGAACTTTGCCAAACGCTGGGTAACCCTCATCAGCAATTCAAATCAGTTCACATCGCCGGAACCAATGGTAAAGGTTCAGTCAGTCATATGCTGGCCGCTATTTTACAAACAGCTGGTTACAAAACAGGTCTTTACACTTCCCCGCACCTGAAAGATTTCCGTGAAAGAATAAAAGTGGACGGCGAAATGATACCCGAACAATACGTCGTTGATTTTACTGAGAGGATACAACCACTTATTGAAAAAATGGAGCCCAGTTTTTTTGAAATTACTGTGGCAATGGCATTCGATTATTTTGCACAGCAAAATGTTGATATCGCTATTATTGAAACCGGCCTCGGTGGAAGATTGGACAGTACCAATGTCATTACACCAGAACTTTCTGTGATCACCAATATTGGGTGGGATCATATGAATATGCTCGGAGATACGTTGGAAAAAATCGCTTTTGAAAAAGCTGGAATAATAAAAAACGGAATTCCGGTAGTAATCGGGGAAGTGTTACCTGAAACTGAACCAGTGTTTGAAAAAGTAGCAATAGAAAAAAAGGCTCAGCTGCATATTTCGTCTCACAAAAGACAGGTTACAGACTGGTATTGGGAGAAGCATCAACTGATCGTGGAGGTAGCAGAAAAGCAACATACAGATCATAAGACTTATCATCTTGACCTGCCGGGAATATACCAGGCAAAAAACCTGCTGACAGTTCTTGAAGCCTGCTCTCAACTACAACAAAAAGGCTTCAGGATCACTGATGAAATAATTCATACGGCTCTTGCACAATCGAAAAAGCTGACAGGCCTGCATGGCCGGTGGGAGGTCATTCATAATTTCCCCCTCGTAGTATTAGATGTGGCGCATAATATAGATGGCATAAAACAACTGGTGCAGCAAATAGAACTAACAGAACATCAGCAATTGCATATCATTATTGGTATGGTAAAAGACAAGGAAACAGAAAAGGTACTTGAGCTTCTGCCGAAGAATGCAACTTACTATTTCACCAGGGCACAAATACCAAGGGCACTGCCTGAAGAAGAATTGGCTGCAAAAGCAACCCGGTACGGATTAAAAGGAAAAACATTTTCAAATGTAAATTTCTCTCTTTACAGCGCTTCTCATAAAGCAACGAAAAAAGATATGATCATTGTTTGCGGAAGTATTTTCCTGGTGGGTGAAGTAAGCCTGAACAGCGTAAAGGAAATATGGGGGAAGGAGGAATATTCTACAGGTGTATTTGATGCAATTGAAATGGCAGCATGGACATTCTTTCGTTAATAGTGTAATTCACCCAGCTTCTCCAGTGCATACAAAATACAGGAAACATGCATACCCTGGATGATCTTATTCCCCCTGAGTAACTGCTTTAATTCATCCATGCTCATCTCCAGTACTTCTATCTCTTCATTCTCATCCAGTTTTTGCTCCGCTACTTTCTTTCCTCCCCTTGCCAGGAACATGTGTAACAAATTGGAATTAGTTGAAGGATTAGGTGATATTTTCCCGAGATAATCAAAAGATGAAAAGGTATAACCTGTTTCTTCCAGCAATTCCCTGGCAATAGCATACTCGACATTGGTATCTGTATCATCAACACAACCACCGGGAATTTCAATACAGGTTTCACCCAGTGCATGCCGGTATTGCTTTACCATGATAATTTTTCCCTCTTCGGTAACAGGTAAAGCCCCTACCCAGGTAGAGAATTCATACACATAATAAGGATCGACGATCTTTCCGCCGGGAGTTTCACATTTATCACGGCGTACCTTAAACCACTTATCGTTAAACAGGTATTCTGAAGAGAGGGTTTTCCATTTCATTTTACCATCCTTTTCTTTCTCTCAAAGAAGTAATATGCGCTACATGATGTTTGCCATGCCAGGCATACATACCCAGCAGGAACCATAACCGCATCGTCTTCTTATGCTCCGGGTGAAAAACAGTTTTGTTATTCCAATCATCATCGGTGACATACTTTAATGTTTCATACAAACGGGCATGCACTGCATGTAAAATTGTGGCAGATATATTAACCGGTAATTTCTGAACATCATGCAGCTCAGCCCATTTATTCTCATCATAAGGCTTTATGGTGGGATTTTCTTCAGTTAACCCAACCTTGAAGCGTATATAGGCATTCATATGGCTGTCGGCCACATGATGAACCAACTGATGCACTGTCCATCCTCCTTCCCTGTAAGCTGTTTGTAACTGAGCTTCATCCAGGTTTAGAATTGCGTTCTCAATTTGTAATGGCAGGAATTTTATATCTGCCAGCCATTCTATCTTTTGTTCGATAGAAAATGGTTTTGGCTCATACTGACCGATCGGGTAACGGGGGTCAACTGCAGCAACAGGCATATAAAAAATTTATCGTTTTATAATTTCAATCAGTTCAACTTCAAATATAAGTGTGGCGCCACCGGGGATATCACTACCGGCTCCCCTATCTCCATATGCCAGGTGTGAAGGTATCCATAATCTCCAATGACTCCCTTCCTTCATTAGCGGCAAAGCAATTTGCCAGCCTTTTATTAATGCAGTAAGCGGTGCAGAAAAGGGTTGGCCTCTTTTAAAAGAATTATCAAATTCTTTTCCGTCCAGTAACGATCCTTTGTAGTGTGCTTTCACTGTGTCCCTGAGCAAGGGCTGATCCCCACTTCCCTCTTTTATAACTTCATACTGTATCCCTTCGGGCAATTCTTTCACTCCGTTCTTCATTCTGTTTTCGGTCATGAAAGCTGTTCCTGCAGCTTTCTGTGCTTCAATTTTTCCTTGCATAAATTCTTTTAGTTTATTCTGAATACTCATACTTAATTATCCTTCTCTTAATGAGTGGCCTGTCAGGCTGATAAATACATCCTCCAGGTTAGCCATTTTCATTTCTTTTGGCCTCTCAAAACCTGATGCTACGAGGTTATCAACCAGTTTATCAGGAGAATCCATTGCTATGATCTTTCCTGCATCAATGATTGCCACCCTGTCACAGAGATACTCTGCTTCATCCATATAATGTGTCGTAATAATAACCGTTGTTCCTCTTGCCCTTATATTTTTAACCAACTCCCACAAACTTCTTCTTGCCTGTGGATCCAGTCCGGTTGTGGGTTCATCCAGGAAAATAATTCTGGGTTGATTGATTAATGTTGTTGCAACTGAAAAACGTTGCTTCTGACCGCCGCTCAGCTCTTTCACTTTGGCCTTTGCCTTATCCTTCAGATTCACCATTTCCAGTAATTCCATAGGGTCTACATCACGGTTGTATAAGCCACAAAAAAGTTCGATCAGCTGCAAAAGATTTAAACCGGGATAATAACCACTCGTTTGTAACTGCACACCGATTATCTTCTTGATCTCGTTCGGTTGTTTATCCAGGTTCAATCCATCCACTATTACTTCCCCACTGGTTTTTTCACGAAGGGTTTCAATGATCTCCAGTGTAGTTGATTTCCCTGCACCATTAGGACCCAGTAATCCAAAAATTTCGCCTTCCATTACATCAAACGAAACTCCTTTCACCGCCTGGAAATTACCGTAGTTCTTTACCAGGTTCTTTACAGATATTATTGTATTGCTCATTTTAAATGCCTTGGAATAAAGATAACTCCATTTTTACATCTGCTGTCAGGAATGGTGCATCAGCCACTTCAACATACCTGAATCCGAATTTTTCATACAAGCTCAATGCAGCTTTCAACTGGCTGTTCGAAAATAACAAGAGCTTTTCTGCTTTTAATCTTTCCGCTTCATTCAGGCAGCTTTGCAGTAACATTTTACTGATCCCCTGTCCCCTGTATGCGGGGTCAACTGCCATTTTCACCAATTCACATTCTTTTTCATTAGCCTTCCATAAACCAGCTGTACCAATTACTTTATCTCCGTCCATTGCCAAAAAAATACAGCCGCCACCTGCCAGGACAGTTCCGGAAGGGTCATTTAATATTTCAAGATCGTGAGACTCTGTCAGATCATACTTATCCAGCCATTCCAGGTTCAATCTTTTAAAGTCAGGCTGATACTTATCTGTATAATCAATAATGGTTATCATACTTTATCGTTGAGATAGGTCTCCAGTTCTTCCATCATCAGCTTACTGCCCACAAAAAATGGTGTTCGCTGGTGCAATTCTGTCGGCTGAATATCCAATATTCTTTTTTTCCCATCAGTAGCTTTTCCGCCTGCTACTTCAACTATAAATGCAAAAGGGTTACATTCATACAACAACCTGAGTTTACCTTTTGGCTTATCAGTAGTACCCGGATAAGTGAAAATACCCCCCTTTATCAGGTTACGATGCACATCGGCCACCATACTCCCAATATAACGTTGAGTGTAAGGTCCGCCATTGGTCTTATCCTTTTTCTGGCAGGCAGTAATATATTTTTTTACCCCTTCCTCGTACTTAAAAAAGTTGCCATGATTTACAGAATAAATTTTACCCAGTTCTGGGCATTTTATATCTGCATGACTCAGCGTCCACTCACCTATTGAAGGATCAAGGGTAAAGCCATTTACTCCTCTCCGGGTTGCATACACAAGCATAGTGGATGAACCATAAATCATATAACCGGCAGCCACTTGCTGATTCCCCGGTTGCAAAAAATCTTCAATGGTTACGGCTGTTCCAATCGGGGAAACCCTTTTGTACACACAGAATATGGTACCAATAGATACATTTACATCAATATTGGCGCTACCATCCAACGGATCATACAGGCACACATATTTTGATTTCTTACTTATCTCATCATCAAAAGCCACAAAATCGTCCAGCTCTTCGCTGGCAATGCCCGCACAACTGATACCGTGTCTCAAAACACCGGTAAACTGATCATTCGCATAAACATCCAGTTTCTTTACCTCCTCCCCCTGCACATTAACCGTTCCTGCATCGCCAAGAATATCCACGAGGCCGGCTTTATTCACTTCCACATTCACTCTTTTTGCCGCTAAACCAATATCCCGTAAAAGCCGCGACAATTCACCGGTGGCATTAGGAAAATCTCGCAGCTGCTGAATGGTAAACTCATCCAGGGTTAAAATCTTTCTGTTTATAGACATGTTGGCAAGTTTGGGTCTGAGCAAAAGTAAGGGTTTGGGTGGGAGTTGAAAAGTCAACAGGATGCAGATTGAAAAGGAATATTAACGACATTTGCCGACTTATCAACCTGTCAGGAAAACAATGAAGGTCTTCAAATTCGGCGGCGCCTCAGTCAATAGCATAGATAGAATAAAGAACCTTGTCCCTATCATGAAACATTGGCCCAATGATAAAATTGTGGTCATTGTGTCTGCTATGGGCAAAACGACCAATTCTCTTGAGAAAGTTACAGACGCCTTTTTCACCGGTAAAAAAGAAGAAGCACTGCAATTATTCGAACAGGTAAAGCAGCAGCATCTTAGTACTGCTAAATATCTTTTGATCACCCATTACCTTTCATGCGAAACACAGCTGAAAGACTTTTTCACTGAGGTAGAGTGGCTGCTGCACGATAAACCGGTGAGAGATTATGACTACTACTACGACCAGGTGGTTTGTGCCGGCGAACTATTCTCTACTTCTATAGTCAGCGCTTACCTCAATGAAGCAGGAATAAATAACAAATGGCTGGATGTTCGTGACATTTTCAGAACAGATGATGATTTCAGGGATGCTTCCATTGACTGGGAGTTTACCAAACAAAAAGTGGATGAACTGGTAGTACCCGAGTTGAAGAAAAATAATATCGTTTTAACACAGGGTTTTATTGGCGCCACTGATGAGAACGAAAGCACAACACTTGGCAGAGAAGGAAGTGACTACACTGCTGCAGTTTTCGCCAATATGCTGGACGCAGACAGTCAAACCATCTGGAAAGATGTAGAATCTGTGATGAATGCAGACCCAAAACAATTTCCTGATGCCTTGTCCATACCAGAGCTGAATTACAACGAAGTCATTGAAATGGCTTATTATGGAGCACAGGTCATTCACCCCAAAACCATCAAGCCGCTTCAAAACAAAGGCATCCCATTATTTGTTAAATGCTTTTTAGATCCCTCCTTGCCCGGAACAGTAATACATAACAAACCTGTTCATAACTTACCTCCTATCATTGTACTGAAAGAAAAACAGGCCTTACTGGAAATGAATTCGAGAGATTTTTCATTTGTTGGAGAACAGCATGTTGGCCATTTGTATCACCTTTTTGAAAAGCTGCATATTAAACCCAACCTTACACAAAACGGGGCGATCAGTTTTCTGTGTGTGCTGGATGACAGAACTGAAAAAATTGAAAAGCTGGCATTAGAAGCCTCTGCTTTTCTTGATGTACAGGTAAAAAAAGGCTTGTCATTACTGACCATTCGTCATTACAATAAAGAAATAGTTGAAAAACTTACTGCCGGAAAGTTTTTATTATTAAGACAACAAACTCCTGAAACTGTTCAGTTCTTGCTAAGCTGAAACTGGCTCAGTTAGCTTCCACGGTAATTGTCTGAATCATTTTTTTTGCTACCGGCTTTTCATGTAATGTTGCTGGCTGCCAGGTACCCATTTTCTCAAGGCGGGATATAAGTTCATCATTAAAATCTTCCCCTTCCTTTAGCCCTTTCAATACTTTGAAATTAACCGGAACACCATCCTTATCAACAATGAATTCCACCTGGATAAAAGCTTTATTAATACCTCTTGGCAAATAGGCAGTCATTTCATTTCCTAAAGATTCAAGGTATTTCATAAAAGCCTGTCCTCCTCCGGGATATTGCGGCCATTGATGAACCGCATCTGCCAATGTACCAACATTTCTTTCCCTGTGCTGAACAGGAATTCTTTTGACCGGTTGTTTTGTTTCCGCTACCGGCTTAACTTTTTTGGGGGCGGCCTCATTGATGATATACTCTCCTTTTTCCCCAATCATTACCACAGGCAATTGCTTATATTTTTCAAAATAATCAAAAGCATCTTCAAGCCTGTCGGTAAATTTTTTTAGCTCGCCATCGTCTTTTGTGAGGCTCTCAAGGTATTTAATACTCTTCTCTACATTATACCGGATGGGGAAAATATGAACAGGAATAAAATCCTGGCCACGGTCTTTGGCATGTGCTGCTAAAATATACAGCTCATCGATCTGTTCATCCCGGATGGGTATACAACCGACAGTTACACAACTGCCATGTATATAAATTTCACTACCCGGTTTTAATGAATCACTCAGTATTTTGTCAGATGCATTGGGATAGTTTATACCCAGTGATAAGTAATAATTACTTCTTGGATTGAACTCATTAATATAATAAAATCCTTCCGGCACCTGGTAGTCTCCCTGCATCCTTTTGGGTCCAAGGGAACCGGCCAATGCACAAACTTTGTATGTTTTAAATAACTGGAACTGATCTTTTATATCATTCTTCACCCAAACTTCCAACTGGCTATCGTATTTGAAAGAACGGATGTACAGGTATTTGGCAGGCCATTGCAATTTCTTTGCCTCAAATTGTTTTTGCAGGGTATCTTCCTTTCTTTCCAATGCCTCATTAGGTCTTGGAAAAGTTTTTTGGTAGTCAATAAATGAGTAAGAATTGCTGCCTCCCTTTGAAGCTGCAGGAGA
>CAZTKV010000023.1:21653-24275 GCA_964614285.1 uncultured Chitinophaga sp.
ACCCTGTCCAGCAGATCATCATAATACGATGTGGGCACTTTGAGGAACTCCACACCCCGGCTTTGTAATTCTCTTACCGTTTTTACAATATCATTTGTCGCCATAGCCACATGCTGACAACCTTCACCATTGTAAAATTCAAGGTACTCTTCTACCTGGCTTTTTTTCTTTCCTTCTGCAGGTTCATTAATCGGGAATTTTACAAACCCGTTACCACTGCTCATCACCTTACTCATCAACGCAGAGTATTCTGTTGAAATATCTTCATCATCGAAAGACAATATATTTTTAAACCCCATCACATCCTCGTAAAACTTTACCCATGGATTCATCCGGTTCCAGCCAACATTCCCCACACAATGATCAACATAAAGTAATCCTGTGTCTGCGGGTTTAAAATGGGGATTACTCCATGGTCTGTAACCGGGCATAAAAGCTCCATTGTAATTTTTCCGCTCAATAAATAAGTGAACTGTATCTCCATATGTATGAATGCCGCTCATGACCAGTTCCCCATCAGCATCTTTCAGCCGTGTGGGTTCCATATAACTTTTCGCCCCTCTTTTAGTTGTCTCATTCCACGCACTGGTGGCATCAGGTACCCTTAGCGATAAAGCTTTTACTCCATCACCATGCTTATAGATATGGTCGGCAATCGGGTTATCTGTTCTCAATGGTGTTGTTAATACAAAAGTGAGTTTGTGCTGACGAACCGCATAACTGGCCCTGTCTTTCACCCCGGTTTCTGGTCCTGCATAGGCCAGGGCCTGGAAACCAAAAGCACTCATGTAATAATGAGCAGCCTGTTTAGCATTACCCACATAAAATTCTACGTAATCGGTTCCTTCAAGCGGAAGGAAATCTGTTTGTGTTGCTTTATTAATGGCAGGATCTGTTGTTACTGGCATAATCAAACGTTTAAAATTCTTTAAATAAAAAGGTTCAGCAAGCGGCAGAATAAGCAAAATAGATTTTTGCTTTTTTAGTGAGCGGCATCCATCGCCAATGTTTGCATCAACAGGCTGAACAGGCTGCGTTCATCTGTGAACACTTTATGAGGATAATCGGGAATCATTGCACAAAGCTAAATAAAAAAGAAAAAGCACAACAGCATCGCTCAGGCAGCCGCACCCTATCTTTGCCTGATGCAAAAGATCGGAATTTTGGGTGGTGGTCAGTTAGGCCGTATGCTCTTGCAGGCGGCGGCTAATTACCCGGTAGAAACCTTTGTCTTAGAAAACGATACAGAATGCCCCGCTGCCCACCTATGCCATCATTTTTCCAAAGGGGATATTAGAGATTTTGACACAGTCTATAATTTTGGTAAAAATTTAGATGCAATTACCATAGAGATTGAAAATGTGAATGTTAAGGCTTTAGAAAAATTGGAATCAGCCGGTGTGAAGGTTTATCCAAAGCCATCTGTTCTGCGAACTATCAAGAACAAGATCCTGCAAAAAGAATATTACCGCCAGCACCAGATCCCTACCTCCGATTTTATCATTACCAATAGTCTTTCAGAGCTAAAACAAGCAGAAGATTTTTTACCTGCTGTACACAAAGTCAGCGAAGGCGGGTATGATGGTAAAGGAGTGCAATTATTAAAAACAAAAGAGAGTATCGGAAAGGGATTTGATGCCCCCGCAGTGCTGGAGAAGATGGTGAACATTCATAAAGAAATAGCACAGATGGTTGCCATTAATGATAAAGGTGAAACTGCTTTATACCCGCCGGTTGAAATGCTGTTTGACCCGGACCTGAACCTGCTTGATTACCAGCTTTGCCCGGCCGAATTAAGTACACAAACACTGTATAAAGTGGAAGCTATTGCATTATCTGTTGTCAGAAATTTTAAATCCCCCGGCATTTTTGCGGTTGAGATGTTTGTTGATAAAAATGGAGATGTATTGGTCAATGAGACAGCACCAAGGGTACATAACAGTGGTCATCATAGCATTGAAGCTCACTACAGTTCACAATTTGATATGCTCTGGCGGTTGATACTCGGTTATCCGTTAGGAAATACAGATGCCATCTCCCCTTCCATTATGGTGAACATAATCGGCGCAGAGGGATATAACGGCCTCGTTAAATACGAAGGCCTGGAGGAGGTTTTGAATATCGGCAATGCCTTTGTCCATTTGTACGGGAAAAAAGAAACAAAACCCGGCCGTAAGATGGGGCATGTAACAATTCTGAGTAAAGAAAAACAAGAGCTTTTACACCAATCAAACAAAGTGAAGAGAACTTTGTTGCCAAAGGCCTAACATCCTTTTATCCACTGATTTAACCGTTTATACTTCGACAAAATTCCGTGCAGGTATTGTATGAATTTGCCGTCAAATAGCTTGCGATTATCTTCTATCTTTAATAACCTGATTTTTTATCAATTGTACTGAAACCACACATGAGACTTATCATCACATCTTTTTTAGCTTTTGTCTTTATTACCATATCATCCTGCGGTAATAAGAAAAATAAAATAGAGGCTCCGCAGCAAAGCGGTGCTGCAAAAACACCTCCTATGAGGGTGGATGGCTATATTGTAAAAACCGAATCTTTTGGAGAATCAATTGAAGTTCCAGGCAATATTGTAGCCAATGAAGTTGCCGAGATCCATCC
>CAZTKV010000024.1:0-4408 GCA_964614285.1 uncultured Chitinophaga sp.
ATACTCGGACTTACAAGGGGAGCGATATTGTCAGGGCTGATCTTACTGATAGAAGCAGTAGCCTGTCTTCTTTGCTGTGTTCCATAACCCACAACCACTACTTCCTGCATGATCTTATCATCGCTTTTCAGCGTTACACTTATGGTAGTTTGTGAACCAATGTTGATTTCCTGGGTAATCATGTCTACCGAGGAGTAAATGATAGCTCTGGCATTGGCAGGAACAACAAGTGTATAAGTACCATCAGCTTTAGTTGTTGTGCCGACAGTTGTTCCTCTTACCATAACTGAAGCATTAGCAACCGGATTACCTTTTTCATCGGTAACCATACCGGTAATGGTCCGTTGCGCAATCGCCTGTGTGGCAAAGAACACAACTCCCAAAAGGAGTAGATACAGTTTTCTCATGTGCATTTTAGTTTTAGTATATAAATGAAATCCAAGCCCTCTTTAAGGGGGCTTGAAATTAAAGAACCTTGAGTGAAAAACTCAAAAAATCGCTGACTTTTTGAGATAAGAGCCTGTTAGTTGATTTGTCCTTAACCCTGGTTGCGAATACCCGTCAAATCTTTGACAATTAGCCAGAACCAATTGCTGCACTTGACTGGCAGTTTTATTCATAAAAGCCATACTAAAATTAATAAAAAGGCTCATTTCTTTACCCGGACAAAAGAAATCAGCAGGGCAGGCAGTAATACCAGGTTGGTAAAAGTGGCCGTAATAAGGGTGAGGGAGGTTAGCCAGCCGAGGGCTTTGGTGCCACCAAATTCACTGAAATAGAAAATGACAAAACCCGCAATAAGAACCATCGAGGTATAAATAATACTGATACCTGTACTGTGAATAGTTTCAATAACAGTTTGTTTCATATCGTATTTATAGACAGGAAGTTCTTGTTTATAATTAACCAGAAAGCGTATGGTCACATCAATAGCAATTCCTAATGCTACACTGAAGACTAATACGGTTGAGGGTTTTAGTGATACACCCACCCAGCCCATAACGCCAGCAGTAATCAGTAGCGGTATGATGTTGGGAATTAATGAGCAAATCAGGATTCTTCCGGACCGGAAAAGATACAACATGCATAAGGCGATAAGCAAAAAAGCCCAGAAAATACTTTCTTTTAAACCATTGATAATAAACCTGCTACCTTCCAAAAAGGTAACACTGGTGCCTGTTAACTGTACATCGAATTTTTCTTTATCAAAAAGCTGGTTTGCCCTCTCAGAAATACTGTCCAGCAAGCCCGGAAGACGGTGGCTTCCTATATCTGCCATACTTACACTGATGCGGGCCTGTTGCCTGGTACTATCCATAAATGTGCTGACCAACTTGGCCAGTGAATTTTTGTTGCCTGACGAATCGCCTTTGAAACTGAGGTATTGAGACAATGCTGGCAGATCATAACTTGAAGGCATAGAGTAATTCAGTTTATCACCGTCAAAGAATGCCTGTTTGGCAAATTTCAACCCCTCTGCAATACTCAATGGCCGGGCTATATCTGGTATAGAGGCCAGGTATTGCGATAACGAATCGATTCGTTCCAGGTTATTCAGGTTACGGGTTACTCCTTGTTTCTTTTTTGTGTCCACCACGATTTCTAATGGCATTACCCCTTTGAAATTAGCCTCAAAGAATTTCAGGTCCGTGTAAATCTTGTCAGATTTAGGCAGGTCATCTACAATGAAGCCTTCGCTTTTTAGTTGAAAAATGCCTGCTACAGAAACGGTAACGACAATGCCTGTTATGATGTAAATAAGTTTTCGGTGATTCAGCGACCATCTTTCTAACCGGTCAAGCCACCGGTTGAGGCGGGGATTATCAAGGTATTTTGTATGTCTCGATTTTGGAGCAGGCAAGTAACTTAGAATGGCCGGAATTAGCACCAGGGAAATAAAAAAGAGAGCCATTATATTGATGCCGGCTACTAATCCAAATTCTTTCAGTATCTGGCTTTGAGTCAATGCAAATACGGCAAAACCTATTGCTGCTGCCACATTACAAAAAAGGGTGACAACTCCCATTTTGTCGACCATCGCAACCAACGACTCTTTTTTGTTTCCTGTTTCATTCCAGGCAACATGGAATTTATTAAAGAAATAAATGCAATTCGGAATTCCGATTACCACTACCAAAGGAGGAATTAAGGCAGTTAACAGGCTGATCTTATATCCTAATAAATGAATCGTCCCCATGCTCCACACTACACCAATTGCTACCACTACCAATGAAAGCAACATGACACTAAAGGAACGGAAGAACAATAACAATATCAGGGCTGAAAGAATGACCGAAGCCAGCAGAAAGAATTTCATTTCATCAGCAATCATAACAGCCACTTCTGTCCGGATAAGAGGAAGTCCGCTTTTATAAACAGTAAGATTATTTATTTTGCCAAAATCATCTGCCTGTTTGCTAATGGCAGCTACTACACCAACCCTTGCTTTGGTCGCCATCAGGTCTTTGTTGATCCGAAGCCCCATTAACCATGCTTTTGTTTCAGCATTATACAGTAAACCTTCATAGAAAGGAAGATTTAAAAAGATTGCTGATGCGCTGTCTATCTCTGCCTGTGTGAGCTTTTTATCAGGAAAAATGAGTTCTGCCTTCAGTTTTTCTGTTTCCGGGATCTTTACCAGATTAACAGCTGTAGGAATAGAAATGATATCATCAACCCCCTTTATTTTTTTAAAATTTCTCTGTAATTCGTAATAGGCATTGAATGTTTTTTCTTCGAATAGTTTATCTGTTTGTATACCTACTACGAGGAGATTACCATCTTCGCCGAATTTTTTCCGAAACTCCTGGTACGCTTTGTATTTGGGGTTGTTGAGTGGAATGGCTCTTGTAAAATCGTAGCTCAGTTGCACTTTGCTGGCATAATAAGCCATAAATCCTGTTAATGCCGCAAGAATGATTAATAACGGTAAACGATATTTTAAGATGAACTGTCCGAGCCGGTACCACATAAGCGAAATGGGGAATAATGAGGCTGCAAAGAAAGGCAAAAAAGCCCAATAGGAACATGACTCTTTGTGATACTTTTGATGAGTGAAATTTTGTTTGTTAATACTATGCTGCATAGGCTGGTTGCTTGCTAAGGCACAGGATCCTTCTCCGCCAATCGGGCAATGGCGGGAGCATTTACCTTATAATAGTGCAATTGATGTTACAGCCGGAGGAGATAAAGTCTATTGTGCTACTCCTTACAGTTTATTTTCTGTAGAAATCAACGATAACATCATAGAAAGATACAGCCGGGTAACCGGATTGAGCGAAACAGGGCTCAGTGCTATCAAATTTGATGAAATAAGCGATCAGCTGTTTATTGCTTATAACAATAGTAATATCGATATTATTTACCGGAATGATATTTATAATATCCCGGATATCAAAAGGGATAATATTATTGGTGATAAAAATATCTACAACATTTATCCGCAGAATAAAAATTATTATTTGTCCACTGGCCTGGGAGTAATTGTGATTGATGGGGAACGGTATGAAGTGAAAGACACCTGGTTTATTGGCAATGGCGGTAACCAGGTCAAAGTAAATGCATTTACAAGCGATGGAACTTTCTTTTATGCAGCTACAGAAGAGGGATTGAAAAAAGCAGCTATGAATGCAGTAAACCTGGCTGACTATACAAGCTGGCAGATCATTAGCGGAACAAACGGATTATCAGCCGGGCCATGTAAAAACATAATAACAGTTGACAACAAAGTTATTTTGCAGAAAAATGACTCTTTATTTGTACAGAACGGCACTAGTTGGTCGTTGCTTTATACAGACGGGTGGCCTTTTGTGAGCACTAATACAACAGAGAGTAAAATTCAATTGTGTGAACGACAATCCAATGGTATCAGCCGGGTAATAATGCTGAATGCAGATGGAACTATTTTCAAAACATTAGCTGATGTTGGCGCTGTTTCTTTTCCTCGGAAAGCAATTTTATTTAAAAATGATCCATGGGTTGCGGACCAGTTTGCCTGTTTATCTCATTTTAGTTCCACTTTATCTTATGAACAGTATAGTTTGAATTCACCACAGGGTGTTGCAAGCGGTGAACTGCTGGTTTATAATAACACCTTCTATGCTACCGCTGGTTCTGTGAATGATGCATGGAATTACCAATACAATGGTGATGGAATTTATAGCTTCAGGGAAGGAGCCTGGACAAACATTAATCGTTACCAATACAGTAATATTGATTCGCTGCTGGACTATGTCACGATTGCTATTGATAAAAGAGATGAAACAATATGGGCAGGATCTTATGGTGGTGGGTTGCTGCATGTAAAGCCCGGCCCTTCATTTGAAATTTTCAAGCAAAATTTTATCGGGAATACTATTGGTGATCCGGGCAGTTATCGTGTTGCCGGGTTAGTTTTTGACAGGGAAAA
>CAZTKV010000024.1:4508-5747 GCA_964614285.1 uncultured Chitinophaga sp.
TGGCCAATAGTACCCAATGGCAATTTTGCGGGTTATTTATTCAAAGGGCAGGAAGTAAGAAGTATAGCAGTGGATGGTGCAGATAGAAAATGGGTAGCTACAAGGAATGGAGTGTTCCTGGTTAGTGCGACAGGCGAGAAAGTTATTTACCAGTTTACCGAAACAAATAGTCCTTTACTGAGTAATGATGTAAAGAAAATAGCCATTGATGGAAAAACCGGTGAAGTGTATTTCGCCACATTGAAGGGTGTTTGCTCTTTTAGAAGTACCGCTACAGAAGGGGGTGAAGCAAATGAGAATGTACTGGTATTCCCCAATCCTGTACCCCCGGGATTTAGCGGAACAATTGCCATCAGGGGGCTGGTAAATAATGCGATTGTAAAAATTACTGAGCTGGATGGTAAGCTGGTGTATCAAACAAGGGCATTAGGTGGCCAGGCGACCTGGGATGGCAGAAATTATAAAGGACAAAAGATATCAAGCGGGGTATATTTAGTATTGGTGAGTGATGATGGGCGAAAAGAAAGAACAGCAACAAAAATTTTCTTTATTCAAAAATAGATTGACAGATAAATTACATAAAACAAAGGGCATTGTTTTGAAAACAGTGAAGTATGGAGAGACCAGTATCATCGTTACTATTTTTACTGAATTGTTCGGCGTACAGTCTTATCTCGTTAATGGGGTAAGGGCTTCTTCCAAAAAGGGAACCGGTAAGGCGAATATTTTTCAACCAACAGCCATACTTGATCTGATAGTATATCACAATGAGCTGAAACAGCTGAACCGCATCAAAGAATTTAAGTGGGCAGTTATTTACCAGCATATTTTATCCGATGTGCCCAAGAATGCGGTGGCATTATTTATGGTAGAATTGCTTACCAAATGTTTAAAGCAGCCGGAAAACAATCCTGATCTTTTTCATTTTGCAGAAGATTGTTTTTTGCATTTGGATAAAAGTAAGGGAACGGTAATGGCCAATCTTCCTTTATTTTTTGCCTTACACCTGCCGGTGCATTTCGGGTTCAGGATAGCGGATAATTTCAATGAGGAAAACCGGTATCTCGATTTACAGGAAGGAAGTTTTGTTCATGAGCAACCCTTTCATCCTTATTTTTTGGAGGAAAAACAGGCAGCCATTACTTCGCAATTACTTAAAGTGATGCAGCCGGAAGAACTCGAGGAGATAAAACTGAATCATGATTTTCGGAGGCAGTTGCTCCAGCAATATGAAACCTA
>CAZTKV010000024.1:5847-22377 GCA_964614285.1 uncultured Chitinophaga sp.
TTCATCAGCAGATCAACCGGCGGCACTTTGTTTTCAATATACAGGTTAGCATTGATACAGAGACAATATACCAGTTTCAATCCGTTGGCAGTTGCATATTCATTTGCCCATATAATATCTCCTTCGGGCATGAATGTGTTGTGAATAAGAAACACGGTTTGCCCGTTATTAAAATAAGTAAGTACTGACCTGATACTGCTTTTTCCTGTTACGGGGAAAGGAGATTTTTCCATTCCAAAAATTTTAAAGAACCTCAGATATTCTCCCCCGCCTGTCTTATACAGTTCATCTTCTGCCGGGTGTTCCTGGTTGTGTATGGAGATTATTTGGCCGGAAGTTAACTGGTTAATTAGTTGAAATGTCTTTGGCGAAATGCTGTAAGGTGAATGCGGGACTAATGATGTACGATGTGCGATGTGCGATGTACGCAGAGCCGCTTCCAGATCGGAAGCCACTTGTTTGTAGTGAGTAATGTTCTCCAGCGATTTCTCATCCGTAAAGCTGAGTACCTCCACAAAATTCTGCCAGCGGATATTGCTTTTCCTTTTCACTTCAGCCGTATCTGCTGTATTTCCGATATCACCCACGGCCACAATGCCGTTTTCATACATCTCTTTTTCTGCTTTTATTATTTCTGCATCAATTATTTCCCGAGGGAAATCCCGTTTGGTAACAACAGAACAAAGAAAATCGATCAGGCCAGTATGTGGCGGTATCACATTTTTCAGGTGACTTAGTTCCAGGTGGCAGTGACAATTGACCAATCCCGGAGCAAGAATTCCCTCAAATTGTTGTACATCATCCCCGGCTTCTTCAGTAGATACCATAGCTTCAATCCTTCCGTTTTCATCTGTGATCAGTACTTTTTCTTCCCGGAATTTGTGCCCGTCAAATAATTTCTCTGCCTTGAATTTGCGATAGCCCATACTCAAAATTCAAATTTCAGCACTCAAAAACCAAATCACTAATTTTGCCGCCCTGAGAATACTACTATGTTAGACAGATTAGAAGCGATAAAAGCAAGATTCGATCAGCTGGGAGTAGCACTTACCAACCCGGAGATTGTAGGGAATAATAAAAAATTTACCGAGACCAGTAAAGAATACCGCAGCCTGGAAAAGATTGTTGTGGCCTATAATGACTATAAAAAGATACTGGAGGATATTGATTTTTACAAAGAGGCGCTGGAAGGCGGGGATGAAGAAATGAGGGAGCTGGCAAAGATGGAAGCTCCCGGACTGGAGGAGAAAAAGGTGCAGAAGGAAGCCTATATCCGCCAGTTGCTGATACCCAAAGATCCACAGGATGAAAAGAATGCAATTTTGGAGATCCGGGCAGGCACAGGTGGTGATGAGGCCAGCTTGTTTGCCGGAGATTTGTTGAGAATGTATATGCGCTATTGCGAAAGACGTGGGTGGAAAACGGCTGTGCTAAGTGAAAATGAAGGGACTGTTGGTGGTTACAAAGAGGTACAGTTGGAAGTAACAGGTGATGACGTATATGGTACGTTGAAGTTTGAGAGCGGTGTGCATAGGGTGCAACGGGTTCCTGATACAGAAGCTTCGGGACGGGTACACACTTCAGCGGCAACTGTAGCGGTGATGCCAGAAGCAGAAGAAGTGGATTTTGAGTTAAATCCTGCCGATGTGAAAATGGAAACAGCCCGAAGTGGTGGTGCTGGTGGGCAGAACGTAAACAAAGTGGAAACCAAAGTAATGCTTACCCACATCCCAACAGGAACAGTAGTGGTTTGTCAAACCGAAAGGTCACAATTGGGCAACAGGGAAAAGGCGATGCAAATGCTTCGAACAAAGCTTTATGAAGAACAGGTAAGAAAGCAGGAGGATGAAATCGCCCGTCACCGTAAAAGTTTGGTAAGTACCGGCGACCGCAGCGCCAAAATCAGAACGTATAATTTTCCCCAGGGTCGTGTAACGGACCACCGTATTGGCCTTACTCTCTATAATCTAGATGCGGTATTGAATGGAGATGTACAGGAACTTATCGAAGCGCTCCAGTTTGCCGAAAATTCAGAAAAGCTGACAAAGCAGAATTAAGCAGTATTTCTTTTTCACTGGTTTAATCGGGCTGATAAGGCAGCTTGCCGGTTTTGAGATGGGTTATATAAAAATAATTTCAGGGTAAATACTTTAATACCTACTTTTCCTGTAACCATTAACCTAAATACATCCTTAATTTTCTAAAACGAGTAATTATGTTAGATCAATTATTAGACATTGTAAAGAACTATGGAAAAGAAACAGTGGTAGAGAACCCTGAAATTCCTAATGAACAAAACCAGGAAGTGCTGGCTGATGCGACCAAAACAATAACCAGTGGATTTCAAAACGTATTAGCTGGTGGTGGTCTTCAAAACATCCTTGATCTTTTTAAAGGAGGAGGTAATACTTCAGGTGGCAACAATGGGATTGGTGGCTTGTTGAAAAACCCGATGGTAACGATGATGGTGGGTTATTTTATAAGCAAGCTGGTCAGCAAATATAAAATGAGCCCGTCTTCTGCCAGTAGTGTGGCTAATAACCTTATTCCTAATGTGTTGAATGGCATCATTACAGAAACCAACAACCCGCAAAATACCGGTTTTACACTGGATGGACTTATTGGCTCCTTTACAGGTGGCGGCAATGGCGGTGGCGGATCGCAACTACAGGATATCCTTGATCAGTTTACAGGCAGTGGAAACAGCAATAGCGGAAACACTGGTGGTGGGTTTGACTTACAGGATCTTATCGGAAGTTTTACCCGAAAAGCCCAGGACAGCTTTCAAAATAATAACCAAAGTAGCAGCAGCGGGGGATTAATGGATATGATCAAAGGTTTTTTATCAAAGTAATTTCACAAGAATCAGGTAAGCCATCCTTTTTTTGAAGGATGGCTTTTTTATTTTCTGATAAGTAAAATTTTGGCATGAATTTTCGAAAGTAAGTATGAATCATTGCGTCTTATACTCATAGATCTTTGTCAGTTGATTGTCAGTTTTTTGATTACAAATGGCCTGGATATATACTAACACTTGTTGTTGGATTTGTGCAATATGTTCAACCTCTGCATCGTATGGTTATCATGATTGAAAGAGGTTTTACTAAGAGCAAGATGAGTGGAATTACTGAAGAAGCTCTTTTAAACTTTCATTAACAGCAATGTTTATACTATCGGCAGTAAATTTGCGTTATACTATTACAAATCTTATTATAAAAGCAGTCAATTTTCTCATAAGCAGTTAGTTTTGGTTGCGACCCCTGTTTCCACAGGGGTCTATTTTTTTATAAACCTTTTCCTGCTAAAAAGGAAGCCACCCAGGCATCCGGCAGCGTCAGCACTTATGTCACTGTAAGAGAAATTCCGGTTCACGATAAAATAAAGCTGTATAAATTCCATAGTAATGCCATATACAAGACAGGCCAATGTTATCCATACAAAGCTTTTTAGCAGAGGAGCATTATTTCCTTTTGTCTTAAGCAAGGCCCAGCACCATAAAAAAACCATTCCCAGGAACATTCCTGCATGAATCCATAGATCAAGCGAAATATCGCTGAACCAGTCTTCAGAAGGCAAATCGTCACCAGGCATGGTCAGGAGAAATGTGCTGATAATGAACCAACCAATGAGCGGTAAATAAGCGAAGTAAGTAAATCTCACACGGTAATTATTTCAGCAATATTAAGTGAAGAATTGCTGACAAATAAATAAAAAGGAGCCTCTTCAGAGGCCCCTTTTTTAACCAACTATAGAACCAAAACTACTATAGCAAAGGTTTAATGTCTTGATCAGATACGAAAAAATAAATGTATTAGATTGAAAAGAGTGAATGATCAGAGGTTACCCATTACGTACATATCGCCACCGGGTACTGATGGATTGGGACGATCTTTCTTTTCAAGAGTAATAGCAAAGGCCTGGGCGTTCCGGGCATTTTTCATCCTTACCAGCAGTTTCTTTTGTTTCAGATCATAATTAATCATCCCAAGATCAATAGGCTGGCCATCTAATAAGGCCCATAGCTGGTACTGTTTGTCAGAAGGGGGAACCGGGAGATTATTGGCCAGAAGATAAACATCATGTGATGTGGTATCCCAATAAACGGTAGCATATGATGCAGGAGAAACTTCCATTCCTTTCATGGAAGCCATTTTCACATTCGGATTCTCCTGTAAAATCCTGATATCTTTTTTTACCTCATCCAATTCAGCTAAAGTCAGATCATAATTGCCCTTTAGTTTTTTATTCTCATTGGATAAAGTAATATTTAAGTAAAGGCTTCCTGCCAGTAAAACTATACAGGCAGCTACAGCATACTTTAGCCATTTCATACTTCTGGCAGGAGCAGACATCATCGGAATTACTTTCCCGGTTGCCCCGACCTGTGTAAATATTTTGGCTTTGAGCTCAGCCGGCGGAATTATTGCATTTTCCATCGCCTGCTTTTCCAATGCTGTTTCAAAATCAATTCTTGCCTGTAGTACTTCTGAATATTGGTCGCATGCTTTCTCAAACTCCCTTCTTTCCTCATCTGAAGCAAGTCCGAGAACATAGCTCTCTACTATTCCGCTTAATATGTATTCCTGTACGTTCACTTTATTATTGAATCATTGTTCTTAATTGTATCAAAGCACTTCGAATTCTTGTTTTTACTGTTCCCAGGGGGATATCCAATGCTTTAGAAATTTCTTCATGGGTAAAACCCTGGAAATACGACATATCTACCAATATCCTTAACTCGCCTTTTAGTTTTCCCAGTACTTTTTTCAGGCCTACATCATCTATTGCAGGCCCGGTTACAGCACCTGCAATTTCATTATTTTCAGGCAGCGACACATTTTTCAGGGAATTGTTATGCCCTTTTGATCTCACCTCATCAATAGCCGCATTACGGGCAATATTCAGCATCCAGGTAAAGAGCCTTCCTTTTGATGGATCATATGACTCTATTTTGCGCCAGATATTCACAAAAACATTTTGCAATACATCATTAGCAACCTCTCTATCCGTTACGACGGCATTCACAATGCCATACAGGGCACCGGAATAGTTATCGTACAAATAGCTGAAAGCTTTTTCATTGCGTTGTTGCAACAATAGCACCAGCTCCTGTTCGCTGTATGTAGTGTTTAGGTTCAAGTAATTGGTTAAGATACAATGATTACAAAAATTATTGCATCCTGTTTACTTACGGGGTAAGATAATTTTCAGATTTTAACCTACCACAGCTTCATAGCCTGCGGCATCCATGAGGGCTTCTACGTCAGCAGGATTGGTAACTGTCATTTTTACCATCCAACCTTCTCCATACGGATCGTTGTTTACCAGTTCGGGGGCATTGCCAAGGGCGGAATTGAGTTCTGTTATGGTACCGCTCACAGGAAGAAAAAGATCAGATACGGTCTTCACCGCTTCTACAGTACCGAAAACTTCACCTGCTTCGAGTTTTTTACCAATTGTATCTACTTCTACATACACTATATCACCCAATTCCCTTTGGGCATAATCAGTGATACCAATAGTGGCAACATCACCTTCAAGACTTATCCATTCATGATCTTTTGTGTAACGGAGATTTGCAGGGAAATTCATACTCATTGATTTAGAGCTGCAAACCTAAGGGAAAACTGTGAAAATCAAACTGAGGGATGAATTACCTGTTTTTTATTTCGCCGGAATTTTTACGCCGTTCATGGCAGGTTTTACACCACTGGTCGGGAAACACTTTTACAAACCTGTGACACAGGGCTACCTTTGTCTTCCTAATCAAAAAGTGTATTGAATATGAGAAAGTTAGTATCGTTTTCTGCGTTTTTCTTAGTCTTGACCAACCTGGCTATCGCCCAACAAGTAACCGGGGTGGTGAAAGATCAGCAGGGTAAAGGACTTGCAAAAGCAACAATTTCCCTTTTAAAGGCTAAGGATTCTTCAGTGGTTAAGCTTGTAGTTACTGGCGAGAATGGCCTGTTTTCAGTTACCACAGGACAGCCTGGAAATTATCTTATAAGCGCATCATATGTTGGTTATGTTCCTGTCTATTCCCAGGTATTTGAATTATCAGGTTCAGGAGCAGTAAATCTTCCTGAGTTAACCATCTCCAAGGCGAAGGGTGATTTGAAAGATGTCACCATTACGGCCAAAAAGCCTATAATAGAAGTAAGGGCGGATAAAACAATATTAAATGTGGAAGGAACTATCAATGCTGTAGGTAATGATGCCCTGGAGTTATTGCGCAAGAGCCCCAGTGTGATGGTAGACAAAGACGATAACATAAGTCTTGCAGGTAAGAATGGCGTACAGGTATATATTGATGGTAAGCCTTCTCCCTTATCAGGCTCTGATCTGTCAAACTATTTAAAAAGTCTTCAGTCGGCGCAAATAGAAGCAATAGAAATTATAACTAACCCATCAGCCAAGTATGAGGCTGCGGGTAATGCAGGTATTATTAATATAAAATTGAAGAAGAATAAATCATTTGGCACCAACGGATCAGTAAACCTCGGATATGTACAAGGTACTTATCCCAAATATAACGGAGGGTTGAATCTGAACCATCGTAATAAAAGCATCAACGTATTTGGTAATTACAATTACAATAATGGTAAATACCTGATGGAAATGAATTCAGACAGGGAACAATTTGATACATTGTTTTCTCAGCGGAACCGCATGAGATTTCTTAACAATACACATGGGTTTAAAGCCGGGGCAGACTACTTTATCAATAATAAAAGCACATTAGGTGTCGTGCTAAACGGTAACCTGGCCAATAATGAATTTAATACAGCCGGACCGATGAATTTCATTTATATGCCTACGGGTCAGACAGATCGTATTTTGAAAGCCACGAACAGCAATGATATGAAGAGGGACAACCTGAATACAAACTTAAATTACAGGTATGCAGTTACAGGAGGCACGGAGTTGAATATTGATGCTGATTACGGGTTCTTTAAGATCAGGTCAAACCAGTTTCAGCCAAATTATTATTTTGAGCCAGATGGTGTTACTGAAATCAGCAGGACAATTTATAACATGATTGCACCAACAAATATTGATCTTTTCTCCTTTAAAACTGATTATGAGCAAAATTATAAAGGGGGACGATTAGGTATCGGTGGTAAAATTGGCATTGTAAATACTGATAATGATTTTCAACGGTATGATGTATTTACATCCGGTAAAGTGTTGGATACACTAAAAAGTAATCGCTTTAAGTATAAAGAGAATATCAATGCCTTATATGTGAACTATAATAAACAGTTGAAGAAAGGTATTATGGTTCAATTTGGTCTTAGAGCAGAAAATACTCATTCAAGAGGAACTTCAACAGGTTTCAGACAGGTAAATACTACTATGGTACCTTATGACTCTACTTTCAAGAGAGATTATACCGATGTGTTCCCCAGTGCAGCAATTACATTCAATAAGAATCCCATGAAGCAATGGACCATTTCTTACAGCCGCCGTATCGACCGCCCGGCCTACCAGGATCTGAATCCGTTTGAGTTTAAGCTTAATGAATACACATTCATGAAAGGTAATACGTTGCTCAGGCCACAGTACACTAATAGCTTCGATATTACTCATATTTATAAATTCAGGCTGACAACCAAACTTACCTACAGTCATGTCAAAGATATTTTTGCTCAGATACCCGATACTGTTGATAAAACAAAAGGGTTTCTGACTAAAAGGAACCTGGCTACACAGGATGTGTTTGCACTGAATATCAGCTATCCCTTCCAATATAAATGGTATAGCTTCTTTGCGTCATTGAATTCAAACTACTCTCATTATGTAGCAGACTTTGGCGGTGGTGACAGAAAAGTTGACCAGTCTGTCTTCTCACTTACCTACTTTATGCAGAACAGTTTTAACCTGGGTAAAGGATGGACCGGTGAATTAAGTGGCTTATATATTTCTCCTTCAGTATGGCAAGGACTGATCAGGTCAGAAGCTATGGGCAGTGTAGATGTTGGAGTACAAAAAGTGATTTTTAAAGGAAAGGGTAATGTTAAGGTAGCTGTAAGTGATGTCTTTCAAACTATGAAATGGGGCGGATATACTGATTTCGCCGGTGCTTACAGCAGTTTCAATGGTAGAGGTGAAATGCCGCAGTTCAAATTAAACCTCAGCTATCGTTTCGGTAACAGCCAGGTAAAAGCTGCCCGCCAGCGTAAATCTGCAATAGATGATGAAAAGAAAAGAGCTGAGGGAGGTGGTCAGCAGGGTGGAATAGGTAATCAATAATTCAAACTTTGATATAAATAAAAACTTCCTGCCTGCAGGGAGTTTTTATTTATCAGTCTTTGTATCTTTTTCGCTTGATTAGTTTCGCTTTTATAATTACGACATTTTCAACCGGCCTGTCCCTGTCAGGCCCTTTACTGGTTTGCACTGAAGCTATTTTATCTACCACTTCAATTCCTTTAATCACTTCTCCGAATACAGTATAATTTTGATCAAGGTGCGGAACGCCGCCAACTGTTTTATACACTTCTCTTAGTGCTGCAGGTATTTTTCTTTTCAACCTGTCAGTTTCAATAGTATCCAGACTTCCATCGGTGTGTACTTTCCCTTGTGTAATGTAAAACTGGCTGGCGCTGCTGGCTTTTTCAGGGTTATTATCCCTTGCCGCGGCAATCACTCCTTTCTTGTGAAATAAGGATTGCCTGAACTCGGCTGGTACTCTATACCCGGGTCCTCCATTTCCAAGAGGCTTGCCAGCAGGAGCATTTTTGCTGTCTGGATCACCGGCTTGTATCATAAAGTTTTTGATCACACGATGAAAGAGTACACTATCATAAAATCCAATCTTGGTCAGTTTTATAAAATTGTCCCTGTGCAAAGGAGTGGAGTCGGATAATCTAACTATGATATCACCATAGCTGGTTTGCAGTAACACATCTTTTTTCCTGTCTTTTTTTGTTACACTGCTGTCCTTTTGGGAAAGAGCAGGGAGGCTTAGCAATACAGTTATGATTATTATCAGTCTTCTCATATATGTTGATTACTTATCAAAATTGGTTTGTTCAAAATAAAGAAGGATATGATCTTTTAAAAAATTTTCCTGTGCCGGCATACTCATGTCTGGCATCGGCCTCAGTTGTTTAAAGTGTGGCCAGCCATCTTCATCTACTCTTTCCAGTTCATAGTAACCGCTCTGTGACAGAAGGCTACAAACGGCAATATGCATCAGGTCCTGTTTTTGTTCCTTGGTAAATTTCCCTTTAATATCTCCCAATTCCTGGATCCCGATAAGAAACAAAATAGTTTCCATATCAGGTTTTTTACCAAATCGTTCCGTCAGTTTGGCTTCCAGGTTCCACCAGCGTTGTTGTAAATCATCGTTCGCTAACATTCCGCAAATATATATGCCAAATACTGGTATTCCCGTCTGGCAGGAAGCACGGATACAACAAATAGATGTAATGATTGTAATCAGCGGTTATCTTTGCGCCAAAATTGATTTACAATGTTGCAGTTACAGGTGCTTCGCCAAAATCCGGAAGCCGTAAAAGAAAGACTGGCCATAAAACATTTTTCTGACTTGTCATTGGTGGATACGATCCTGTCATTAGACGACCAAAGGAAGAAGTTACAACTGGAATTTGATAATAACCAGGCCAGGGTGAACAGCACATCGAAGGAGATTGGTGGATTGATGAGTAAGGGACAAAAAGAAGAAGCGGAGGCTAAAAAAGGGGAAGTGGCTGCATTGAAATCGATGTTGCAGCCAATCTCTGAAAAATTAGGCGAAATAGAAAAGCAATTACAAGATGAATTGGTGAAACTGCCAAACCTTCCTTCTGATAAAGTACCAGCCGGTAAAACCCCGGCAGATAATGTAGTGGTAAGGGAAGGTGGTAATAAGCCAACGTTGCCAGAAGGTTCACTACCTCATTGGGAGCTGATCAAAAAATATGATATTGTTGATTTTGAAACCGGAGCCAAAATAACAGGCAGTGGTTTCCCGCTGTATAAAGGGAAAGGAGCAAAACTGCAACGGGCATTGATACAGTATTTTCTGGATTTTAATACCACTGCCGGTTACACCGAATACCTGCCACCGCTGATGGTGAATGCAGATACAGCTTACGGAACTGGTCAACTGCCCGATAAAGAAGGGCAGATGTATCATATGCCGGCGGATGGGTTTTATATGATTCCTACTTCTGAGGTACCGGTTACAAATATTTACCGGAACGAAATTGTGAAAGAAGCTGATCTGCCTTTGAAAATGACAGCTTATTCTCCTTGTTTCAGGAGGGAAGCGGGTAGTTTTGGTGCAGATGTTAGGGGGTTGAACCGGGTGCACCAGTTTGATAAAGTGGAAATTGTTCAGTTGGTACATCCGGCAACAAGTTATGAAGTACACCAGGATATGGTGAATCATGTAGAAAAACTATTGCAAAGCCTTGAATTGCCTTATCGTATCCTGGCTCTTTGCGGCGGCGATATGAGCTTTACCTCTGCACTTACTTATGATTTCGAGGTGTACAGTACAGCCCAGGAAAAATGGCTTGAAGTAAGTTCGGTTTCCAATTTTGAAGCCTACCAGACCAACCGGATGAAAATCCGTTTCAAAGATGAAAATGGAAAAATGCAATTGCTGCACTCGCTAAATGGAAGTTCACTGGCCTTGCCAAGAATTGTTGCTTCTTTATTAGAAAATAATCAAACAGCAGAAGGCATAAAACTCCCACTCGTATTGCATTCTTATTTTGGTGCAGGAATATTAAATTAATTCGGTTATGTATTAGTAATAAAAAAATGCCCCTATCAATGGGGCATTTTTATGTCATCTGAACGATTGGCTGTTATGGTTGTGCAAAACTGTTGCGTGGCCCGCCAGTTGCAAATACGGCCAGCATTCTTGATTTTTGGCCGAGGCTGAACATATACATACAAGCATCATCAGTATAGTCCATATAGTTCATGGTCATTTCAACAGGTGTACCAGAGCAGGTACTTAAGTGACCAGAAGCGGGGCAACCGTAGTTAGCTGTATTATGTGTTGGTGTATCACCCACCTGGTCATTACCGCAGGTAGCATCACCCCAGATATGACGAAGATTCATCCAATGACCCACTTCATGTGTGGCTGTTCTTCCTTTGTTAAAAGGTGCTGCGGCTGTTCCTGTTCTGCCCGTTGCATTATCATCTAATACAACACCATCAGTGGCAGAGCTACCACCGGGGAATTGGGCATATCCTAATATTCCACCGCCCATGTTACAAACCCATATATTGAGTTTTGTGGTTGGGCTGGTTGGTGCAATGCCCTGAGCACTTTTTTTCATTGCATCATTGGTGCTCCAGCTTGTTTTTGTTGTAGACCTTCTTTTTACCTGGTCCAGCACAAACCGTACACCAATATTTCCGGCTTTAACACTGTTGTAAGTAGAGGTAAGATTATAATCAGCATTAGTTGCTGCAAAATCCTCATTTAATACATCAATCTGTGATTGTAATTGTGTAAGAGATACGTTTTGCGCAGCAGTTCTGTACAACACATTAAATACGACAGGGATTTCAATTATTCCATTAACAAGACGAAATTGCTCTGGGTTAGCAGCCACCCGCTGAGTAAATTCTTCAATGGCATCCATCCGTTGACGCAGAGAGGGATCAGCTTTGATTTGTTCTTTCAAAACTTCATCTGCAGCACAATGGCGCTCTGTAGCCACCACGTCCTGTTCAGGTAGTCCTTCTTCATTAGAAACAGATTTGTTACAGCCCATTACAAAAAGGATACTTCCTGCAAGCAATACAAGTGATTTCTTCATAAATGATTAATTGTTTTAGTGTATGAAAAAAAATGACTTAGTAATTTATCAGAAATTTTTATCATACCTGTAACGGGCAGTAAACTTTTATTGCAACATAGTGTCTAATCTAGCTAAACCGGTAAAAGTACGATGTGTTTATTCTTTACTTTGGAATCATGATGTATAAAATTGCTCTTATATTTTTTTTATCCGCATTATTAGCTTGTCAACGAAAGACTATACCTGTTATTATAGAAAGGAAGGATGCGACATCCCCAAAGCCTGCGCTTGTTAAGGAAACAATTGTTGCAGATACAGCCGCAGGCCGGCAGATATTTATGGCCCGCTGCGGAAGATGCCATGGTGTGCCGGATCCGTTACAATATACTACCAGGCAATGGGAAACTATACTGGCATCTATGATACCCCGTAGCAGAATTAATAAAGAACAAGCTCTTCATCTTACGGCTTTCGTAAATACTAATGCGGATAAGTAGATCTATTGTGCGAGGGTCCTAATTTTTTTATTCATAATATAAAACCAAAGCGGGGGAAACAGTGATAACAGCATCATCCCCGGGTAACCGGTCGGCATCTGCGGAGAATTATCATGATGTCTTAGTACCTGGTATTTCCTGCTTGCCATATAGTGATGATCAGAATGGCGACTCAGTTCAAACAGCATCAGCCTTCCAATAATATGATCACTATTCCAGCTATGTAGCGGCGTAGCTCTTTCATATTTACCATCTCCAATACTTTTGCGTTGCAAGCCATAATGTTCTATATAGTTTACTGTTTCAAGTAATAAGATGCCGATTAAGGCGGCTGATAAAAAGTATAAAGTAACAGGCCCGCCAAAAATTAAAAAAATAATGGCAAGGAATCCGGCCTGGATAATATGAAACTGGATCATCTCATTTTTAAAAGAAAATATGGGTCTACCTTTTTTTCTCATCTCATCATTGGCAATATGCCAGGCACTGAGATAACTGAAAAGGATAGTACGGAAATAAAAAGTATAGACCATTTCACCATACCGGGCACTGCTGGGATCTTCAGGGGTGGCTACTCTTTTGTGATGTCCTTTGTTATGTTCAGTGAAAAAATGCATGTAAAGTGATGTAAGTAATAATGCCTTTGCCAATGTCTGTTCAAACTTATTGACCCGGTGTCCTAATTCGTGGCCAACATTGATCCCAAAAGTGCCACATAGTAAACCCATTACCCAAATACGACCCAGTATATCATATGTTGTCAGATCATTTGCTGACATTGCTGCCAGGAATTTTACCAATAAACTGTATTGCAGAATGACAATAAGATAAAGTAAGAAATCATATATTCTGTCCTTTTTTGCAAGCTCTTCTTCTGCAGTACTCATGTTTGCGGGACTTGGTTTTATAAACAATTCCACAACCGGTATTATTATCCATGCCCAAACCAATGGCATCCAGATTTGCCATCCAGTAACACTGAAAGAATGCCAGGCTCCTATGTATATAACCAACGGAGACAAGTATTTAAAGGCCCTTATATGCATATTTTTTAATGCTCATTCAAAAGTAAAAAAATAAGCTCTCCTTTTTAGCGTTTCTTATAAGATAAACTTGCATCCTTTTTAAACTTACTACCTTCATAATAGTCTGAAACCTAAATTATAGACACATGTCGTTGACTAACCAGTTGAAGAACCAGCACCTGATGTGGAGGGCCGGGTTTGGCCCCGCTGTTGAACAATTAGACGACCTTTCAAAATATACCCCCAAACAATTCTTTAAAGCCCTTGTAAAAGCTTCGGAAAAAAAACCGGATTATATCGATGTGGCAGATGATTACCTGAAAGGGTTGATGATGGGTATTGAAGAAGTGGGTCGTCAGCAAAAAAAGGAACTGGATGCGGATGAAAGAAAAAAAGTACAGCAAAAAAACCGGGAAGGAGTACGTAACCTGAATATGTACTGGATGCATGAGATGGTGGGTACCGCTTCTCAACTGGGGGAGAAAATGGCTTTTTTCTGGCATGGACATTTTGCCTGTCGCAACCTGAATGTATTTTATCAACAGGGGTTACTTGATGTAATTCGTAGAAATGCATTGGGAAATTTTGGAACAATGCTAAAAGAGGTTTCAAAATCTGCAGCCATGCTGAATTTCTTAAATAACCAGCAAAACCGGAAAGATCATCCCAACGAAAATTTTGCCCGTGAAGTGATGGAATTGTTTACACTGGGAAGAGGAAACTATACTGAAAACGATGTGAAGGAAGCGGCCAGGGCATTTACCGGCTGGGGAGCCAATGTAAAAGGTGAGTTTCAGTTCCGCCGGTTTCAACATGATTTTGGCAGCAAAACAGTATTAGGAAGAACGGGAGATTTTGACGGAGTTGAAGTGCTTGATATTTTATTGGAAGAAAAGCAAACTGCAAAATATATAACACAGAAGATATATAAGTTCTTTGTAAATGAAAAAGAGGATACAGATAAAATTAGCTGGCTGGCAGACAGGTTCTACAAAAATGAATATGATATCAGCAAACTGATGGAAGATATTTTTACCAGTGATTGGTTTTACGAAGAAAAAAATATCGGGGCACAAATAAAATCACCAGTTGAGCTTTTAGTGGGAATTCAGCGAATGCTGCCAATGAAACTGGAAAATGAAGAGGCATTAATGCTTTTGCAAAGGGTACTGGGTCAATTATTATTTTATCCGCCAAATGTGGCCGGGTGGCCCGGAGGGAAGAACTGGATAGACAGCTCTTCTTTAATGATGCGGATGCGGATACCTAAACTGATCAATGATGTAGATGAAATGAATGTGAAAGCTAAAGATGATGATGATACCATGATGGGTATAAAGGATGTTAATATGCAGGCAAAAGGAAATAAAAAGCCTGGTGGTCAGCAGTCAGGGGCAGCTTATGCCGGCATGCGCCGTCAGCAGATCAATGCCAATGTGGACTGGCAGCCTTATGTAAAACATTATGAAAGTGTGCCAAGAGAAAACCTGGCAGAAGCAATTTCAAAAATTCTATTACAAACAAAAAGCCGGGTAAGCATGGATATCATCAAACAATACGCTGACCAAACAGGCAGGGAGAATTTCATTAAAACGGCTACCCTGCAGGTAATGAGTACGCCGGAATACCAACTTTGTTAAAACAAGCTACTCATAGTAGCTCAAAGCTTTTTATATGCTATTTAAACGTAAAGAATTTATCCAGATCGGTTCATTGGCCACAGCTTCGCTGATGGTGCCAAAATTCCTGAAGGCATTTGAAGGAAGGAGCATGGTGCTGCCGGGAAATAAAGTGATAGTGATCCTTCAATTGAGTGGAGGGAATGATGGCCTGAACACGGTAATTCCTTTCAGGAACGATCTTTATTACAAAGCAAGACCAAAGCTGGGCATTGCAAAAGATAAAGCTTTGTCAGTGACAGATGAAGCCGGGCTTCATCCGGCATTGACAGGGTTTAAAGAATTGTATGATGATGGTAGCCTGGCGATATTAAATAATGTAGGCTACCCTAACCCGGACAGATCACACTTCCGCAGTATGGATATATGGCATACAGCCAGCCAGAGTCACGAATACTGGACAAATGGCTGGGTGGGCCGTTACCTGGATGCACAATGTAATGGTTGTGATAAACCAACCCAGGCTATAGAGCTGGATGATGTACTCAGTTTAGCATTGAAGGGAGAAGATATTAAAGGCATCGCAGTAAAAGATCCCCGGAGATTGTATGGAACCGCCAATGAAAAATTCTTCCGGGATGTGATGAGGAGCCATAAAGATGAAGCAGGAGAACAGCCGGTGGACTATTTATATAAAACAATGGCGGAAACATTGTCGAGTGCTGATTATATTTTTCAGCAAAGCCGGATGCACCCGACCAATGCGGAATATCCTAAGACAGAATTGGGCAACAGCCTGAAGACGATTGCTTCATTGATCTACTCAGAGATCAATACGAAAGTATATTATGTATCATTGGGGAGCTTTGATACACATATCAACCAGGATGCACAGCAGCAACGTTTGTTTACTGAAATGAATGATGCGGTGAAAGCTTTTGTAAAAGACCTGAAACAGCAGCACCGCTTTGAAGATGTCATGTTGTTCACTTTCTCTGAATTTGGCAGAAGGGTAAACCAGAATGCCAGCAATGGTACAGATCATGGTACAGCTAATAATATGTTCCTGGTGAGTGGCGGATTAAAGCAAAAAGGTGTGCTGAACCCATTACCTGACCTCAGCGACCTGAATGAAGGAGACCTGAAATACAACGTCGATTTTAAGAATGTGTATGCCACGATACTAAAAAAATGGCTGAATGCTGATGACAAGGCGATTTTGTCAAAGCAATATGAGTACATGAATTTTATTTGATATATACCAATCCGTGCCCGGAAATTAAAAAGCCCACTCATCCGAGTGGGCTTTCTGTTAGTATGATTAATCTTATAATGTTTTCTTTTTACCGGTTGCAATGCGATATAATACGAATCCCATCAACGCAAAGAAAGCAACACCCAGCCATTTATATCCTTCTCCTCCTAAGAAGGATGGTTTAGATAATTCATGTTCAGCATTCACTTTTCCAAGTTTGGCATTTACACTATCAATGGAAGATAAAATAGCAACCAATACCCCGGCCAATGCACCACCAGCAACCAATCCTGTAGCAAATAGATTTCCTTTGCCAAGGTCTTCCTCCTCCGGAGATACTTGTATATTTTTCTTTTTCTG
>CAZTKV010000024.1:22477-23890 GCA_964614285.1 uncultured Chitinophaga sp.
GCGGCAATACAGATCATACCGCCAACAACCAAAGCCATTGGCTCATACACATGCCCGGTCCATCGCACAGCAATAAAAATAAGACAGGTACCCATTAATGTAGCGATGGTCATACCTGATATAGGATTATTAGATGACCCGATCAACCCCACGATCCTAGATGATACTGTAACGAAGAAAGCTCCGAATATAATTACCAATAAACCAAGTAATAATTTACTGCCAATATTACTGCCGGGTATAAGTGTATTGGGTAATAATGCAATTACTAATAACAGAATAAGACTGCCTATTCCGACAACTTTCATCGAGAGATCTCTTTCTGTACGTGGTACTACGGTATCTGCTTCCAGGCCACTGCCCTTTTTTAATGAACCGATGCTTCCTTTGAAAGAGGAGATAATTGTTGGAATGGTTTTTATTAACGTAATGAAACCTCCTGCAGCCACAGCACCGGCACCGATCTGACGTATATAAGCCCTGTAGATTGCCGTTGACCAATCATCAAAACCTTGTGTAGCAGGATTCCATCCTCCTGGTCCGCCAGCGGTGTTTACGTCTTTCAGATAACCGAGTTTTGCCAGTTGTGCAGCAATGATAGCGCCGTTATCATTAAGTAAACTTGCTAATAGGGGGGTGAAAACAAACCAGCTTAATACTCCACCGGCTACCAATACACCCGCAATCTTTGGTCCTATGATATAACCAACCCCCATATATTCGGGAGTTATCTCTCCACTGACTTTTGCAGAAGGGAAGAATTTTTCTGTTTGTTTGGTCATGAAGGCAGGCGCTTCAGCTATTACATGAAATATCTTTTGCAATATGGCGTAACCAAATGCAAAGCCTAACCCCATGAAAGCTGTTTTTGCAAAATCACCGCCCTTTTCGCCGGCTTTTAATACAGAGGCACAGGCAGTTCCTTCAGGATAGGGAAGTGTTTTGTGTTCCTGTACGATCAATGAACGGCGGAGAGGTATCATCATCAATGTTCCAAGCACTCCACCGAAAATGGCCAGTATCAATATGGTGAAATAATTAAAGAAGTTAGCACTGCCTGCTTCACTCAAAAACAAAAAGCCAGGTAACGTAAACACAACACCCGCTGCAATACTTTCACCGGCAGAACCGGTAGTTTGTATTATGTTATTCTCAAGAATGGTAGTCTTTAAGAATTTCCGGCCCAGTGTGATAGCCAGTACAGCAATCGGGATAGAAGCTGAAACAGTAAGTCCTGCTTTTAATGCGAGGTAGACCGTTGAGGCACCAAATATGATTCCGAATGCGGCCCCGGTGAGAATTGACTTAAGGGTAAACTCAGCCATTTTTGTTTCCGGAGAAACAAAGGGCTTGAAACTGGTTTGTTGATCAGCCATGCAGTTTGGTTTTATTACAGGGAAGATATGAAAAAAG
>CAZTKV010000025.1:0-1729 GCA_964614285.1 uncultured Chitinophaga sp.
ATTGAAAAAGGCTTGATCTGAATCATGCAAACAATTGCTTATTTGTAGACTTTCTGCTACAATACTTTAAGCCGGCCATTTACATACAAAGGGATTGGATTTTGCTTTTTTTACAGCAAGAATTTTAACCATTCCATTCCCATGAAAGAAAATCTGTCAATACTAATTGTTGATGACAACAGAAACTTTGTGGACAGGATGATTGCCTTGCTGGAGGATGTCAAAACTAACAAGCAAATTAATGTCGCTTCAAATTATGAAGAAGCTCACCGTTTCTTATCGGCAAAGGATCATGATATAGTGTTACTCGATATCAATCTGCCTGGTAAAAATGGGATTGAATTACTGAAGTTTATTTTTCAGCGCAGTAAGCAGAGTGAGGTAATTATGATCACCAATCATGCGGATGGGTATTACCGGGATCAATGCACGGAATTAGGAGCAAAGTATTTCCTGGATAAATCGAATGATTTTGCACTTGTTCCTGAGATTGTAACAGCATTCACTTTAAAAAAGTATGGTAAACAAAAATAAAATTTGTGGTACGTATGAGAGCTGAGTGGAAAGTAATAAAGAATATAATTGGTGAGAGTGATTGCCCGAAGGACAAATTTATCTCCCTTATAGCTGAAGACGGCACGATTGTATCTGCCAATGCCCGGATGGTCAGGACACTTCATTTAAAGCCTCCGAAATCTGCCACTATTAATTTTTTTGACCTGCTTCACCCTCTTAATAAAGTAGAATTTAGAGAGGGGCTTAAGAGATCTATAGCGGAAGGTGCTGCTGTAAGCCTGGAAGCATATCTTAAGAATGGCTATTATCATCCTATGAAGTGGCAGGTATCTCCGCTGGTTAAGGAGAATAAAGTGACATCATATCTCTGTATCGGGCACAAATTATTGGATGATGAAAGACTACAGAAATTTAACAAGCTGGGAGCTAAGAACTACCAGTTGATTGTAGAAAGCCTCAATGCTGGCATTCTTTTTCAGGATAGCAGGGGAGAGCTCATTGCTGTTAATCAGAAAAGTGCTGAAATATTTAATACGACATTAGAAAGGCTTTATCAGTTAACTGATATTGCCAACCTGTGGAATACCGCCTGGGAAATCAGAAATGAAAATGGTGATCCAGTACCTTTTGAAAATACGCCGTTTATGAAGGCGTTACAAACAGGCAAAACGCAAACAGAAGTGCTGCTCATCCGGCTTAAGAATGGTGATAGCCGATGGCTGCACTTCAGTTCGCAACCTCTGTTTGATGAAAATAGCAGTGCTCCGTTTGCTGTGCTATCCAATATCGCAGACCTCACATACGAAAGAAACCTGATCAGGGAATTGAAGGAAAGAAAGGCTATACTCAGATCTTTTTTGAATCAAACCCCTAATCTTGCCTGGGTGGTTGATGAGCACTCTACCCTGATTTTTGCAAGTAAATCTTTTTACCAGTATTTCTGTTTGAATGAGGTGGATTCTCTGAATAAAAATATTACAGACCTGGTACCTCCATCTGTTGCCGCTGCTCTTTATGAAAAGCATATTGAGGTATTGGAAACTGGTAAACCCGCAGAAATAGTAGAGAAAGCAAAATGGGCAGATGGTACTGATTTTATTTTTCATATCAATATCTTTCCAATTGAGGGTATATCAAATAAGAAGATACTAGGTGGTCATGCAGTGAACCTTACTGATAAGCATGCCATCGAAAAAAAATTGAGGGAAGCGAA
>CAZTKV010000025.1:1829-4706 GCA_964614285.1 uncultured Chitinophaga sp.
GGGATTGGTCTTTCAAATATTTATGAAAGAGTACGATTCTATGATGGAACAGCCGATATTAAAACAGCCCCGGGTAAAGGATGCACCCTTACTGCTTCTATTCCTTCATTGGGGTAAATAGTTTTTTGGGATATCTACTTAGTATTTTTATATTGACTAAGTGGATATCTGTATTGGTATTATTGTTAATACTTATAAGGAAGAAATACATAGGTTATATAAGAGTTTTGGATTGTAAACTTGCGTTGTAAATTTTGAATACTGCCTTTAACAGCAGTTTCAATATCCAAATCCTTTTAAAACCAGCATCTATGTGCAAAAAGTACTTTGCGGAGTGGCTATGTATTTCCCCGGATGGTCAGTACCACAATATAAGCGGATTCCCCGATTCTGAAGCTACTATACGTCTCTTGCAGGGGAAAATACATCGACTTCAAATAGCTGCTGATCATTATTCTAATACTATCAGGCAATGAGCCGGAAATTCCTGATAATATTTATGAGTGTACTAATACACTATACACCTGCGGCACAATCCAAAATGGTATTTGAGAATTATAATTACCTCGGTCAGCCCGGCAGCGGATCGGTTGTTCCCATGTTACATTTTGAGACAGCCCGAAACTGGTATGCAGAACTAAGGTATAATTATGAAGAGGCAAATACAATTTCATTATTTGCCGGCAAAACATTTTCGCCGGGCAAAGATAAACAGTATGAAATCACTCCTCTGGCGGGGTTCTCTGCAGGGGGTTTTAATGGAGTATCAATAGGTCTCAACCTCGATGCGGATATTGACCCTTTTTTCTTTTCATCACAATCTCAGTATAGTAAGGCCACAAGAACGGGTAATGAGAGTTTCTTTTTTAACTGGTCTGAAGCCGGGTATAACTTTACTGATAATTTCTTTGGTGGCCTTGCAGTACAGCTCACTGGACAGAAAGAAGCGAATGAAATACAGCCTGGTTTCTTTGCAGGTATAAGTTTCAAAAATATTTCGATACCGGTTTATGTATTTAGCCCATTCACACCAGAACGATATTTCATTTTTGGTATCTATTATGAGTATAGTTTAAAACGAAATAAATCACTTAGATAGGTGGGGGATAAAGGTAAATACTTATGAATAAAAGAATAACCTATTAGATTAATTAAAATCACCGCTTTATATATCATTTTTTAAGAGTAATAAAGTTTTTTGTTGACAATATCCAGAAATCAAAAAATCCGAACTATGAAACACCTGTTTACCAGCGTCCTTCTTTTTTGTGCATTCTATGCAAATAGCCAGGTAAAAATTGGCAATAATCCGAATACGATTGATCCTAATTCATTATTGGAACTGGAAAGTACCGACAAGGGGTTTTTACCGCCGAGGGTAGCTTTAAATAGCGTCAGCTCTGTTGCTCCGATGACAGGTACTGTACCTGCTGGTATGCTGGTCTATAGTACAGGTGGTACATTGACTGATGGATACTATTATTGGAATGGAACAGAATGGAAACTGCTGGCAACGGATAAACTTAATGTAGTAACTAAAACGGCGAATGCTACTCTAACTAAGACAGAAACCTTTGTATTGGCCAGTAATGATATAACGATTACATTACCAACTGTTACAGCAGCTGATAACGGGCTAGCAATTTCTGTAAAAAACAACGGAACTCATACTGATCTTGTGACAGTGAAAGGAAATGGCGGTGCATTAATTGATAATTCCGATTCTGCAAATCTCACCAGGCATATAGGGCAAACCTTTGTGGCTTCCGGTGGAAATTGGATAATAAAAAGCAGTAAAAAAATCAATGAGCATTTACTTGATGTAAATCCGAACAGCAGCTGGACAACTATTCAGGAAGCAGTTGAGTTTCTTGATCTGCATATGACCGGACCTACCGTGGTAAGACTGGCAGATGAAACATTTGATATTGATGAAACGATAACAATTGATCTTCCTTATTCTCTAACCATTCAAGGTATTTCTTATGGTTCTGCGACTATTTCGGCAGCCGCAGGGCTGGCTAATAAGCCTATGTTCAGATGTGTTTCTGATTGTTATTTCAAAATGCTGAGCTTTGATGCTACTACACTTGCCAATTATGGAACATTGCCAGGGGAAGATGCAATTCGGTTTTTAGGCGATGACACTTATAATGAAGTAAAAGACTGTTCTTTTGACAGGTTTTATAACACGATTCTTGATTCTACCAATGCAGAATTATGGATTTTTGAAACTGACATTTCAAATTCACAGGGGAGTGGAATTTTACTTCATGGTGCAGTTGCCGGGGTTACATTAAAAGTGGCAGAGACGGATTTTATCGGCTGTAATTATGGAATTAACCTGAGTAAAGGTTCTGATGCCACTATCCAACTTGCATCCGGCGGGTATTACAATGCGAATGCAGGAGATACTGCTATTTACTATCAACCATCCACTTTTACAACTTTTACCAGTATATCTATTACCGGAAATTCATGGAATAATACCGGCAGATATATTGAGGGTTTTGATTTTACGAGAACAGATGGTCGGGACGCTAATGCTATTGTTGAAAATAACGCAGGTATGGGAGATCAAAAACCAAGTAGTTTTATAAATGTTTTAAACAGCTCAACAAACACTACACTTACAACCCAAAATGTCTGGTATAAGGCAAATTGGGGTACTAATACTTCTTCAGAAACCTGCAAATGGACAATTGTTGATAACAGAATAACATATCAGCCTTCTAACAGTAGAGATGGTATCATTACTGTATCTGGAAACTTGTCTGTAAACAGCAGCAATCAGAATATTTCAATAGCTATTGTTAAAAATGGCAACTCTGCAGTTAGATATGGTGAAACAACCCTAAGGGTGACCACATCAGCTCA
>CAZTKV010000025.1:4806-22909 GCA_964614285.1 uncultured Chitinophaga sp.
CAAGGAATTTTGGTACAATGCAGGTACATGCCGGAGGCGCAATAACCGGTTTTGGTAATTTTACAAATACATCTGGTGCTGCGTTGGTAAATAATGGTAGCTTGTATGTGAAAGGTACCTTGACGAATGACCAGGCTTCTATGGCAGCTGGAACAGGCACATTATTTCTTAATGGCACTTCTGCTCAGTCAGTTGCCGGCTCAGCTTTTTTTCGGACATATAACCTGAGTACAGATAATACTGCAGGGATAACGCTGAATAATGATCTGAGGATTACGGGGACACACACTTTTACCAATGGATTAATTGCTACTTCTGTCACTCCGAACTACCTTGTATATGAGGCTGGCTCATCACATGCAGGAAGTAATGATAGCCGTCATGTAACTGGGTGGGTAAAAAAAATAGGATCTGAAAACTTTGTTTTCCCTGTTGGGGATAATACTTATGGGCGATCGGCCGCTATTTCCAATTTGTCAGCTTCATCAGAGATTAATTGTCACTATTACACACCAACACAGAATATTTTTAGCCTGCAGTCTCCGATCGTACATGTAAAGGCCAATGAATATTGGCAGATCAACAGGATAAGCGGTGGTACAGCACAGATAACACTCAACTGGGATCATTCCAAAGTGACGATGGATAATGAACTTATCAGCGATATTACTGTAGCCTATAACACAGGAGGTAACTGGACAGATGCTGTAGGATCAGCATCCGGTAATGTAACAACAACAGGTACTGTTGTCTCGAATTCTATAAACACTTTCGGAGCTTTCACCATTGGATATAAAGCGTATCCTGTTCCTGTAAAATTATTGTCATTTACAGGCGAAAGAATATCCGGTGTAACCTTGCTTCACTGGATAACCGAGAATGAACAAAATACAGACCGGTTTGAAGTACAAAGGAGCTACATGGCCACTTCAGCCTTTGTTACAATTGGATCTGCAGGAGGAAGAAATTCTGGAAGCAGAGAGTTGTACGATTTTAGCGACCCTTCAGCGTTCCAGGGAATAGCATATTATCGGTTAAAAACTATTGATAAAGATGGGGGATTCAGTTATTCAAGGATTATTGCTGTTATGGAGAATGATATAAATAATCAGCGGTTTATAGTATTGAATCCCGTTCGAACAGCAATAACAGTATTTAACAAGACTATGCAGGAAGGACCATTCGATTATACCTTGTATACTGCAGCAGGTCAATTGATATTAAAGGGGACTGTGAATATGGGATCCAATGGAAGTGCGGTGTTGCCACTGCCCCCCCAAACTGCAGGAGGTGTCTATATACTGGATATAAGTAACCGAAATGTAAAGTTTAACCAGAAGATACTAGTTCAATAAAGGAAAGGGAATTGCATTATTCTTATACTTTTAGGAAAAGCCACACTGCTTGCGGGGTGGCTTTATTTATGCCTTTCGGATAGTAGTTGAATAACCTCTTTCAATTTGTGATTTTTCATTTGCAGAAGAACCAGGTAGTGATAGAGCAGATCTGCCGCCTCTCCAAGAAATAGTTCTTTATTATTATCTTTGCTTTCGATAATAAGTTCCACCGCTTCTTCACCTAATTTTTGAGCAACTTTATTTATCCCTTTTGCAAAGAGGGAAGAAGTATAAGATGATTCAGAAGGATTATTCTTGCGGTCTTCTATAATACTTTCTAATTTTTCCAGTGTAAAGCCGGTATTATTTTCACTAAAACAGGTATCAGCTCCTGTATGACAAACAGGGCCTGCGGGATTCACTTTTATAAGTAATGTATCATTATCACAATCGGCGATAATTTCTTTAATAAAAAGGAAGTTGCCTGAAGTCTCCCCTTTGGTCCAGGGCCGTTGCTTACTGCGGCTATAAAAAGTCACTTTCCCTTCTTGTCTCGATTTTTGGAAAGCTTCTTCATTCATAAATCCAAGCATTAATACTTTATGCGTATTTGCATCCTGTATTATGGCGGGAACAAGCCCGTCAGTATATTTTGAAAAATCAAGTATCATTTTTGTTATCAGTTTTTTCTTTTTTTCTTTTTGGAGAATCCAGCAGGTTAGTAAATGTTTCTCTCCGTCGTTCATGCTGTTCCTCATTCCTGGCATTTCTCCTGTTCTCCAGGTACCAGAATATGGAATAGCAGGAAGCCAGTGCCATGAAAATGATAATCAACATATTCTTACCGGGATGCGTTGATGCTGTAAATATCGCTTTAAATCCTCAATGGATATTTCCCTGAAATGAAAGATACTGGCAGCAAGGGCAGCATCTGCATCAGCGAATTTGAAAACATCAGTAAAATGTTCCATCTTTCCCGCACCTCCGGAAGCAATCACAGGAATATTGACCAAATGGCTAACCTGCTTTGTAATATCCAGTGCAAACCCATTTTTTGTCCCATCACTTTCCATCGAAGTGAGGAGTATTTCCCCGGCGCCACGGCTTGTTACTTCTTTTGCCCAGTCTGCTGTTTTAATTTCTGTCGGAGTTCTTCCTCCATGCGTTACCACCTTGCAGATACCATCAATGATTTTAGTGTCAATGGCCACCATCACACACTGGCTTCCAAAATATTTTGCGAGTTCATCGATTAATCCGGGATTCTTTACTGCAGATGTATTTATTGATATTTTATCTGCCCCGTTTTCGAGTAGCACACTTACATCCTCTTTTGTATGGATACCTCCACCAACTGTAAAAGGGATGTTGATGTGAGTAGCAATTTCCCTTACCAGTTTTGCCAGTGTCTTTCTCTTTTCAGTTGTCGCTGTAATATCAAGAAAAACGATTTCATCTGCACCTTCTTCACAATAACGAATGGCCAGTTCCACCGGGTCGCCGGCATCACGCAGCTGAACAAAGTTGGTACCTTTTACAGTTCTGCCATCTTTGATATCCAAACAGGGTATGATCCTTTTTGTCAGCATCAGGTTATAAAAAGCGTTTTAGGTTGTTTAGTGTAATTCTATTCTCATAAATGGCTTTGCCAATGATAGCCCCGTTGCACCCAGCTTGTCTTAATTCATCAAGTTCTGAGACGGCTGTTATCCCACCGCTTGCAATAAGGTCGATAGAAGGGTGTTCGTTCAGAATTTTTTTGTATAAATCAATTGCAGTTCCCTGTAGCAGGCCATCTTTGTTTACATCAGTACAAAAAAATTGCTTGACCCCCTTTGTTTTATATTTTTCAATCAACTCAAATACAGTGAGGCTGGTCGATTCTGTCCATCCACGGATAACAATTTTTTCATTTTTCACATCTGCCCCGACAATAAATTTTTCAGCTCCGTAAACTAATAGCCAGCCTGTAAATGTTACTTCATCTTTAACAGCCATACTTCCCACGGCAGCAAATGCAGCACCGGAATTAAAACTGATCTCCACACTCTTTTGTGTACTGATGCCACCACTGAAATCAATTGACAACTTGGTTTTACCGGCAATCTTTTCTAAGACTTTCCAGTTTTTTACTGATCCGGTCCTGGCTCCGTCAAGATCAACGAGGTGTAATCGTTTTATTCCTGTATTTTCGAATTGCAAAGCCACTTCCAACGGGTCCTCATTGTAAATTGTTTTTTTACTATAATCGCCTTTTGTCAGCCGTACACATTTTCCATCGATAATATCAATTGCGGGTATGATCGTCATTTCAGCTGGTTAGGAAGTTTTTAAGAATCTGTTCACCTGCCTTAGCACTTTTCTCAGGGTGGAACTGTACACCTGAAAAATTATTTTTTTGCAGGGCTGAACAATAGGGTTGTATATAATTTGTAGTTGCTATGCTGAAAGAATTTGCCTCCGCATAATAACTGTGAACGAAATAACAGAATGTATTCTCTTCAATTGCGCTGAATAATTTTCCTTTTAGGTTGGCAATGGTATTCCAGCCAACCTGTGGAATCTTAAAAGAAGAGTTAATTGATGTAAACCTCTTCACTTTTACATTTTCAAATACTCCCAGGCATTTTGTATCGTTTTCTTCAGAATAATCACAAAGCAATTGCATACCGAGACAAATACCAAGTACCGGTTGTTTTAGTGAAATAATTACTTTGTCCAGTCCTCTTTCTTTCAGATAGCTCATAGCAGTACTGGCTTCTCCCACACCAGGGAATATGACTTTGTCTGCTGACTGTATCAGTTCCTTATCATCTGTCACAGTCGCTTTCACGCCAATCCGTTCTAAAGCAAAAAGGACAGACTGGATATTACCGGCATTATATTTTACAATGACCACATTCATTATAATATTCCTTTTGTACTGGGTAATTGCATGTTATCCATATCTCTTTTTATGGCCATCTTTATTGATTTTGCCAAAGCTTTAAATATTGATTCAATCTTGTGGTGTTCATTATCGCCCTCCACTTTAATATTGAGATTTGATTTTGATGCATCAGAAAATGATTTGAAGAAATGGTAAAACATCTCTGTAGGCATGTCGCCAATTTTTTCCCTTTTAAAATCAGCCGACCAAACCAGCCAGTTCCTGCCACCAAAATCTATTGCTACCTGTGCCAGTGAATCATCCATCGGCAGGCAAAAGCCATATCTTCCGATTCCTTTTTTATCTCCCAGGGCAGTTACAAAAGCTTCACCTAATGCGATAGCGGTATCTTCAATAGTGTGATGTTCATCGATATGAAGGTCGCCATCAACCATAATAGATAGATCGATGCCACTGTGTCTGCCCAACTGATCCAGCATATGATCAAAAAAATGTAATCCTGTTTTTATGCTTGTGGTCCCCTTGCCATCAAGGTTAAGCTCAACCTTTATTTTAGTTTCATTCGTGTTTCGTACATGATGAACTATCCGTTGCCCGATTCTAAAATATTCATAAATAGACTTCCAATCGGTAGTTTCAAGAGCAATTGAAGATTGAAGTTCAGTCATATTATTATTAATCTCAGCAGCACCAAGACTGGCATCATTATTCAGCCAAATGGCCTTGCACCCCAGGTTTTTTGCCAACTGAACATCAGTGATCCTGTCACCGATGACAAAAGAACCTTTGATATCGTAGTCCGGGTTATTTAAATATTGGGTAAGCATACCTGTTCCCGGTTTTCGGGTTGGTGCATTATCCCCGGCAAATGTTTTATCAATATGAATATTGCTGAAGATGATATTTTCATTTTCTAAAGTCTTCAGTACAAAATTGTGTACAGGCCAGAATGTTTCTTCCGGGTATGATTTTGTTCCTAATCCATCCTGGTTAGTCACCATAACCAGTTCGAAGTCCAGTTCTTCCGCAATTCGCTTCATCCAGGTAAGCATATCCGGGTAAAATTCCAATTTTTCAAAAGAGTCTATCTGGTAAGTAGGAGGAGCTTCTTTTATCAGGGTTCCGTCCCTGTCAATGAATAATATTTTTCTCATGCGGCATATTGTTTTAATGCTTCAATCAGTTGCTTGTTTTCTTCTGGTGTGCCAATGGTTATACGGAGACAATCATCACACAAGATTACTTTTGAACGGTCACGGACGATGATCCCTTTTGCTGACAGGTATTCGTATATTTTCTTTGCTCCTGTAAGCCGGACTAATATAAAATTAGCATCAGATGGATAAACTGTTTGTGTAATAGGTAGCTTTAATAATTCTGTCGCCAAAAACTCTTTTTGGTCTACTGTTGTTTTTGTCCAGTTGTTTACACTGGATATATTTCCCAACGCTTCTAATGCCAGTTGTTGTGTGGCTGAATTGATATTATAGGGGTATTTCACTTTGTTCATGTAATCTATAAGTGGTTGTCCGGCGAAAGCCATGCCCAGCCTCAATCCTGCCAGGCCCCATGCTTTGGAAAGTGTTTGCAGGATCACAAGATTTGGATACTCTGTCAGCTCTGGAATAAACGTTTTTTGTTTCGCATAATTGATATAGGCTTCATCTATTACTACAATGCCATTAAAATTATTCAGTAAAACTTCAATATCACTCCGGTTGATGCTGTTGCCGGTTGGATTATTAGGAGAGCAGACAAAAATCAGTTTTGTATGCTCATTAACTGATGCTTCAATGGCATCCAGATCCAATTGGAAACTGGTGGTAAGCGGAACTTTCTTTACTTCAATATTATTTACTTCGGCGCAAACTTCATACATACCGTAAGTAGGAGGGAAGATGATAATATTATCTTTTCCAGGTTCACAGAAAATACGGAATAGAAGATCGATTGCCTCATCGCTTCCATTTCCCAAAAAGATATTTTGTACCGGCACGCCTTTTATACTGCTTATCTTTTCTTTTAACGGTAACTGCAGCGGGTCGGGGTAGCGGTTATAATTCTGTGGCAGTGGTGAACCAAATGAGTTTTCGTTGGCATCCAGGAATATAGTAGCAGCACCACTGAATTCATGGCGGGCCGAGGAATACGGGGTCATTCTTTTAATATTCTCTCTTACCAGGCTGTCTAAATTGAATTCCATACTTATTTTTTTAATCGGATGGCTACAGCATTTTTATGGGCATCGAGCCCCTCAGCTGCTGCCATAGTCATTACAGTATTGCCAATATTTTGCAACCCTTCTTTTGTCAGTTGTTGACAAGTGATTTTTTTTACAAAGCTATCAAGCGAAACACCACTGTACATGGCAGCATAACCATTGGTTGGCAATGTATGATTAGTGCCACTGGCATAATCACCGGCACTCTCAGGTGAATAATTACCAATAAATACCGAGCCGGCAGTGTTTATCTTAGTTGCAACTTCTTCGGCATTATTGCAGGAGAGAATAAGGTGCTCCGGCGCATAAAGGTCAGATAGTTCAATAGCTTCATCAATAGTCTTGCAAATTACCGTCTTACTGTTTAGTAGTGCCTTTTCCGCTATCTGTTTCCTTGGTAAGTCCCTTACCTGTTCAGTGATTGCATTATTTACTTTCTCTGCTAATGTTTCAGATACGGTCAGTAGTATTACCTGTGAATCTTTGCCATGTTCAGCTTGTGATAAAAGATCTGCAGCTACAAATTCGGGAATAGCTGTTTCGTCAGCAATAATTAATACTTCTGATGGACCTGCCGGCATATCAATAGCAACACCTTGTTGCTGTATGACCTGTTTTGCCAATGTTACATATTGGTTGCCCGGGCCGAATATCTTAAACACTTTTGGAACACTTTCTGTTCCGTATGCCATAGCACCAATAGCCTGTACTCCGCCGGCTTTAAAGATTTTTGTTACACCGCATAATTGAGCTGCATACAGAATGGCTGGGTTGATAGTACCATCCTTTGATGGTGGGGTGCACAAAACAATTTCTTTGCAACCCGCAATTTGTGCAGGCACTGCCAGCATCAATACAGTAGAGAAAAGGGGAGCCGAACCGCCGGGAATATATAAGCCTACCTTTTCAATGCCTTTTGATTGCCTCCAGCAAATAACGCCAGGCATTGTTTCAATTTTTTTTATTCCCTCATTTTGTGCAAGGTGAAATCTTTGTATGTTATCCTTTGCCTGTTGAATAGCTTGTTTAAGGTCATCGGGTACAAGGGTTAAGGCTTTGTTGATTTTGTTTTTTGATACTTGCAAATTTTTAAAATTAGCGCCATCAAATTCTTTAGAAAATTTGCGGACAGCTTTATCACCCTTCTCTTTTACTTTTTGCAAAATTTTCTTTACATTTTTCTCCAACGATGAATAATCAGCAACAGCCCGTTGAATAATATCAGGCCAATCTTTTTTGTCCGGGTATTTATAGATTTTCATTACACAATCATTTTTTCTATAGGTATAATTAAAATCCCCTGGGCTCCATTAGCTTTTAAATTTTCGATCACATTCCAGAAATCACTTTCACTGATAACTGAATGAACAGAACTCCATCCCGGCTCAGCTAAAGGAAGGATGGTGGGACTTTTCATTCCCGGTAATAATTTGCAGATGGTGTCCAGTTTGTTGTTTGGGGCATTCAACAATACATATTTGTTATTCTTTGCTTTCTTAACTGAACGGATGCGAAACAGCAAGCTTTCAAGAATAACCCTTTTTTCTGCTGACAACATTTTATTGCTTATTAATACCGCTTCAGAGGAAAGTATTGTTTCAATTTCTTTTAATTCATTGGTGAAGAGAGTACTGCCGGAACTTACCAGGTCACAAATGGCATCAGCAAGGCCAATCCGGGGTGCTATTTCAACTGAGCCGCTGATCTCATGAATTGAGGCTTTGATGTTTTTTGCTTTTAAAAACTCACCTAGAATAAAAGGATAACTGGTAGCAATTTTCTTCTCATTCAAATCAGTTATGGATCTGAGGTTACCGTTTTTGGGGACTGCTATGGAAAGCCGGCATTTGCCAAATCCCAGCCTTTCAATTGCCTCAACTGATTTATTTTTCTCAGTTACCACATTTTCCCCGACAAAACCAATGTCAGCCACTGCATCCTGCACATATTCGGGAATATCATCATCCCTAAGGAAGAAAACTTCTGCCGGGAAATTCGCTGCCTGTACCCGTAGCTGGTTATTGCCATTACTTACTTCAATCCCACATTCTTTCAGCAGCTTCATTGAACCATCATACAGACGACCTGATTTTTGAATAGCAATCTTAAGATTTTCACTCATACTTCATGTTTAAAAGGAAAAGGGCTTACCGTTAAGTAAGCCCTTCACTATGTTTTGTACATAATATCTCACGGCCTACCCTGGCAGAGCAAGAAATGATGATGATTATGTGTATAATTTTTCATTCTGCTCCAAAAGTAAGGATTATTTAAATAGATAAAATATTTCGCTGTTAAATTTTTAAATTAGAGAAACTTAAAAACTACCTCATGGCCCGAATAACCAGAACCAATAGCAGTAAATACTGGTACCGGCTTGGTATTTTTAATCCGTTTGCTCCCGGGACTGAATCTCTTGACCCCTTAAAGCCCTGGAAGATCATCTCTCAGAATAACATCTTCATTATCTACTTATCCGTACTACTGTTCGCTTTTTATGCATTTACCCGGCATGGGCTTAATTGGATAGCTTTATCCACTTCATTGATTGCCAGCTTGCCGGTTGGATTTGCCATTGCTTTTTTTGAAACCCAGGCTATGGAGTTCAGAAGAAAACATCGCCGTACAGGTTTCTGGTTTTATCTATTATATAGAACACTTCGTATCACTTTTTGGTTCATGGTGCTTTTCTTTATTATCATGAATATTATTTTGTGGCTGAATATTAATACCGACAAGACCATCTTTCCGCATAGCCTGCATGATTTTTTTGCCACAAGGAAACTTTTTGAATTCCTGGGCCTCTCACTGATCATTTCACTTGTTTCAAATTTTTTGGATGAATTACATCGCAAATTGGGTCGTGATGCAATTTTTAACCTGGTATTCGGAAAGTATCACCAGGTGAAACAGGAAGACCGCATCTTTTTGTTCATCGATTTGAATCATTCAACAGATATAGCGGAGGAAATGGGAGAAATGGAGTATAGTCATTTTCTCCAGGATTATTATTATGATATCAGCGAGCCGATAGCCCGTTATTTTGGAAGAGTATACCAGTATGTTGGAGATGAAGTGGTGATTTCATGGCCTGTTAAAAAAGGATTGAAGTTTGCTTTATGTGTTCGGTGTTTTTTTGCTATCGAGAAACAAATAAACAGGTTCAGGGAGCAATACCTGGAAAGATATGGCAGGGTGCCTGAGTTTAAGGCTTCACTGCATGGTGGATATGTTGTTGTATCAGAAGTAGGGAAGTATAAATCAGAAATAGCCTATCATGGAGATGTATTAAATACAACAGCTCGTATGCTGAGCAAGTGTCATGAACTAAATGCGACATTTATTATTTCTGACTGGGTTGTAGAGAATATTACGATGCCAAAATACCTGAAGCTGGAACCGCTGGGCTCTTTTCAGCTAAAAGGAAAACAACAGGAAGTGGAGTTGCATGCTGTTTTTCTGTCGCAAAAGAAACAGGAGGAAAGTAAGCAGAAGCGAAAGCTTTTTTTCAGGAGGAAATAAAGAGAAAGTTAGCTGGCTTTTATCTGTTCCAGCAATTCACCGGCACTTATTCCAAGGTGGCTTTCTTCATACACACATTCACCATTTTTGATAAGCAATAACTGGGGTGATTCATGAGAAACCTGGAACTTTTCTGCAATAAAACTGGAAAGCTGGCGATGGGAAAGAAGATCTAAGAAATAAAAAGGAGCTTCATTAACCGGGCCGGCTTTTATCAGCCGGGTAAGTGCAATGCTGCTGACTTGACAACGGGTGCTATGCTTGAATATTACAACAGGCTTATCTGCCGATAAGGAAATAATATCATCCAATTGGCTGAATGAAACAAGATCAATCCAGTTCATCGATAACAATATCAGCCTTTGAATTTGTAATTGGCTTGCGGGTTACCGGGGCAACCGTATTTTTGAGAAGAACAGGAAGTCATAATTACAGCTACTAAAGCTATGATTGCCAGACCTATCAGGGATTTATTTTTCATGTTTCGTGGATATTTGACAGATTAACGATTAAAGCTCTTCTTTATTTTGCAGTAGCAAAGATAATCAACCTGCAGGATTATGCCGGTGAAATGATAATGTTTGACCAGGATTCATTGATTTGGATAAATAGTTGGTTTTCTTCACTTCATAAGCGGGCTGAAGCTGAAAAATGATTTTTTATAGCACAACAAACAGTTAACTTTACCGCCCAAATTATCCCGCAATAACCGAAATAAATACTGATGTTGCAATTAAAGAAGCCGCTTGCCTTTATAGATCTGGAAACTACTGGTGTAAATCCAGGAACTGACAGGATTGTTGAGATAGCTATAGTTAAAATACTTGCAGATGGCACCCGGAGTGTGAAAAGAAAATTGATCAACCCCGAAATTCCGATTCCCAAAACGGCTAGCGACATTCATGGTATCACTGATGAAATGGTTAAAGATGCTCCCACCTTCAAACAAGTGGCGCAAGAGTTGAAGCAAATGCTGGATGGCTGTGATTTTGCCGGTTATAATTCAAACCGGTTTGATATCCCACTACTGATGGAGGAATTTCTACGGGCACAGGTTGATTTTGATATGAAGAACCGCAAGTTGCTGGATGTCCAGAATATCTTTCATAAAATGGAGCCCAGAACCCTGGGAGCAGCATATAAATTCTACTGCAATAAGACACTAGATAGTGCACATAGTGCTGAAGTGGACGCTTCAGCTACACATGAAATATTAGAAGCACAACTGGAACGATATACAGAATTGGGTACTACAATTGATTCAATTTTAAAGGTGATCGGCGAAGACCAGGTAGTCGATTTTGCCCGCCGTTTTGTGATGGAAAATGGTACAGAGGTCTTCAATTTTGGTAAATTCAAAGGCCGTCCTGTATCAGATGTTTTGAAAGCGGAGCCACAGTATTATGACTGGATGATGAAGGGTGATTTTCCCCAGCATACCAAGCAAAAACTCACAGAGATTTACACCCGGACAATGCTGAAAAAGAGCTGATGCAGTTTTTTAGCTGCTAAAATTTTAACATGGCATCTTTGTTGATTGTCGTAAATTCGAAATTAACTTCACTATACGTCCAACTTGGAGAAACTAGTAGTCATACCGACCTATAACGAGAAGGAGAATATCACTAATATTCTTCATGCCATTTTCAATCTTGGAGAGGGTTTCCATGTATTGGTGATAGATGATGGTTCTCCTGATGGAACTGCGCAAATTGTAAAAGATCTCCAGCAAAAATTTCCTGGCCAGTTATTTCTTGAAGAAAGAAAAGGTAAACTGGGGCTTGGCACAGCCTATATACATGGTTTTAAGTGGGCTATTTCCCGGAACTATGCTTTCATTTTTGAAATGGATGCTGACTTTTCTCATAATCCTAATGATCTTATAAGATTATATGATGCCTGTAAGAACCGAAGTGCTGATGTGGCCATTGGTTCCCGTTATGTAAATGGAGGCGGGGTCGTGAACTGGCCTAAAAACAGGATCGCCTTGTCAAAAGGAGGGTCTTTGTATACAAGGCTAATTACCTGGATGCCGGTAAAAGATCCTACAGCCGGCTTTGTGTGCTATAGAAAAGAGGTGCTGGAAACGATTAACCTGGATGCCATTCAGTTTGTAGGGTATGCTTTCCAGATTGAAATGAAATTTGCCTCCTGGAAATTAGGTTTTAAAATAAAAGAGGTTCCTATTATTTTCCAGGACAGAACATATGGTGTTTCTAAAATGAATAAAGGCATCATCAAGGAGGGAGTAATAGGTGTATTGAAACTTCGCTGGAACAGTTTGTTCAAAAACTACCGGAAGAAGGTTAAAAATTCAGGTACAGAAATTTCTTCAATGAAAAGCATCCGTCAAAATGAGATGCTGGCCGAGAGTGAATAGTTGTTACCGATACTTGCATTCTTTTAATTAGTTTGCAGGCCGATGAAAAAGGCCTTTTTCCAGTTACATATTGCTGTTTTTCTTGCCGGGTTTACCGGAATACTGGGTCGCCTCATTACGCTGAATGAAGGCATGATTGTCTGGTATCGGTTGTTCTTTACTGCAGTGACAATGTGGATTTTGTTTTGGCTGATGAAGAAACTGAAACGTATTCCATTAGTTGATATTTTAAAAATAACAGCTGTTGGCTTTATCGCCGCCATGCACTGGGTCACTTTTTATGGTTCGATAAAATATGCTAATGTTTCTGTAGCATTGGTTTGTTTCTCCGCCATCAGTTTTTTTACCGCTTTATTTGAGCCGTTGATCTTAAAAAAGAGAATCAACTGGCTGGAGTTGTTCCTTGGGTTGGTTACACTCAGTGGTATTTATATAATCTTTCATTTTGATACACAGTTTAAGACAGGCATCATCATTGGGCTAATTTCAGCAGTACTGGCATCCTTGTTCCCGATCTATAATAGAGAGTTTTTAAAAAGGATCAATGTAGAAACTATGCTGACCTGGCAACAAACAGGCGGGTTTCTGGTTTTGTCAGCTTTATTGCCTTTCTATTTGCAAAGATTTCCTACAGAGACTTTTAATCCGGGTTGGGAAAATACCGGGTGGTTGCTGGTGCTATCGTGGTTTTGCTCTGTTATTGCCTTTCAGCTGTCTGCTAATGCCCTCAAAAGACTATCGGCCTTCACAGTAAATCTTACCTATAACCTGGAGCCAGTGTATGGTATACTGCTTGCATTTGCAGTGTATAATGAAAATGAATACCTGAGTAAATGGTTTTTTATCGGCTTTGGTATCATTGCGGCAGCGCTGATCACTCATGTTTATATATTGATAAGAGTAGAAAGGAAATTGACTTATTATGCAGCCGACTGAATACCATAAGAAGATCATCGATTATTACCGGGATACCGAGAATGCTTATAAAGATTCCTGGGATCTGAATAATAGTCTTGCAATTCACTATGGCTATTGGGATGATCATGTCAGTTCTTTTCAGGAATCTCTTATACGAATGAATGAAGTGATGATGATAGCTGCAGGTATTAAACCAACTGATTGGGTGTTAGATGCGGGTTGCGGGGTAGGAGGCAGCAGTATTTTTCTTGCATCTATGCTGGGGTGCAGGGTTACAGGTATTACACTTAGTGAAAGGCAGCGGGAACAGGCTACTGCGAACGCCAAAAAGAAAGATATAGGAGACCTTGTTGATTTTAAGGTGATGAATTATTCTGCCACTGATTTTCCTGATGCCAGTTTTGATGTGGTTTGGGGATGTGAAAGCATTTGCTATGCAGATGATAAAGAACAATTCATCAAAGAGGCTTACCGTTTGCTGAAACCGGGCGGACGGCTGGTGGTGGCAGATGGCTTCGTTTCAGTGTTTGAAAACAATGACAATACTATCATCCGAAACTGGCTGGATGGCTGGCTGGTGAATTACCTAGAAACACCGGAAAGATTCACGCAGTTCATGAGCAATACAGGATTTAAGGAAATTACCTGTCGGAATATTTCTAAACAGGCTTCCCACTCAGCCCGGAGATTATACCGGTTTTATTTTCTGGCCAGCCTCTATTTGCTTTGGAAGAAAATAAATTTTTCCAAACCTGCTACTAAATTTCAAAAGAAAAACATTGCAGCCTGTAAATACCAATACAAAGGGATAAAGAAAGGCCTTTGGCAATACGGATTGATAACCGGAAAAAAGTAGTTCAGTAATCAGAACTCAATGATAAACCCGATGGTGGGTATTACACTAGCGTCATCGTTTGCTAAAATGAACGGAATCGCATTTGACCCATTTTGCTTTATTGGCTGGCCATCCGTTGTAACAAATGCTGTATTATCTGCATTTCGTTTAAATGTGTATTGCGGATATGCCGGGCTTTTAGCATTATACCAGTTGGTAATATCCAAAAACAGGTCGAGGGTTATTTTCCGGAAATTCCATTTTTTATCTATCCTGATATCACTGGCATGGAATGATCCAAGTCTTTCCGTATTTAAGCGATTGTAATCTAATATGCCTGTTCCAAAAGTCAGATAGTTTAACTGAGATGCTGTCTGGTCAAACGGTGTATAGGGTGCGCCCCCCTGGTAGCGGAATTTTAAACCCAGTTCCCAGTTCTTGTTGAATTTATAACCCCATATAAACGATAGCAGGTGCCTGTTATCCCAGGCACTGGCTATTTCTTTTCCATTTATACCGCTGAAACGGCTGATAAACCAGGTATAAGAAAATGTACCAAAAAAGCGTTTTGTCAGTTTTTGCTGGGCAAATAATTCAAAACCATAGGTTGTCCCTTTTCCGTCAGTAACTACTTCTTCATTGCCGATAACACCAAAGTCACCTCCCAAATTTGCCAGTGAAATACCATCCCTTACAGAAACCGCCACATTACTATATTTTTTATAGAATCCTTCAAGTGTAAAACGGGTGGAATTGTTGGGCAAAAATTCTGTACCCATGGCATAATGTATATTGCGGGTATAGTCAGCATCCTTATTAACAAGTGTACCATTGTTATCGCGGAAACTGAGAATAGTATAGGTGGGTATTTTAGCATAACTGCCAATTGATGCATTCAGTGTCCATTTATCTGCCAGCACATAGGAAGCACTGATGCGGGGTGAAATAGCAGGAAGTGGATTCATACCATCAGTGATGAAGCTGTTCATATCTGTTCTAAGCCCGGCACTGATACCTAAACGATCGTCCAGGTATCTTTTGCTTACTTGTGCAAAACCTCCAAACCTCCAGAAACTTATATCCGAGTTATAACGGACCACTAGTTCAGGTTGTATTACATTGCCGTTTTGGTCGGTCAATTCTTTGCGTAGTCTTTTAAAATTATTGTTATTACTTTTTACGTACTGGCTCATCGCTCCGTATGTAATTTTCCATCCCTTTACTGTCTTGTTTATATCAAAGCGGAGTTTGTTTTCTATCTCCTGTGAAAAAATTCCAAGGCGTCTTTTAGCTTCGTTGCCCTCGTCATTATCATCAAATTTCTCAATCTCATTATCAAACATATTACGGCTCAGCGTCAGGTTCCAAAACCCATTTTTTATTTGTCTTTTCAAGCTGGCGCCGACAGTATAGTTCCATTGGTGTATTGGGGCTGTGGCATCCAGGATATATAGTTTCTCCGGAGTGGCATCTTTGGGTGCTGCAAAAGTGAAATCATCAATGGCCCCCACACCGATCAATGTCAGTGTGGTTTTCTTATCCAGCTTATGAGTGACCTTATACTGAAAGTCCCAGTAATTAGGCCGTATTGGCAGATCAATAGCTTTAAACAATAATTGCAGATAAGATCTTCTAGCAGAGGCAAGGAAAGTAGTATTCTTTGATAGCGGTCCTTCAAAAGTACCGGCTAGTTCTGTGGCACTCAGCCGTACATTTCCCTGGAAGGTATTAGGATTGCCGTTTCGCTGACGAAATTGAAAAACGGATGATAACGCATTATCAAAACGGGCATCAAACGATGAAGAACTCAGCTTTACATCTTCAAGGAAGCTTACGTTCAATATTCCTGTGGGGCCACCGGCGCTGCCCTGTGTGGCAAAATGATTGATGACAGGTATTTCAATTCCGTCAAGGTAATACACATTTTCATTGGGCGCCCCGCCACGGATAATAATATCATTTCTATAGCCGCCCACACTACCGGAAGTGCCGCTTACACCCGGTAAGGCCTGGATTACCCTTGATATGTCAAAATTTCCGCCCGGATTACTGCGTATTTCTTCTGTTGTCAGCCTTTGTACGCTGAGAGGTGTTTCCAGGCTGGCTGCTACGGCTGTTCGGCGGGAGCTTTTAATAACAACATCTTCCAGCCTGGTAACGGCTTCTTCCATCTGTACAGAAAGGTTGATCTCATTTCCTGAAGTAACAACGATATTGTACAATAAAACCTCATTATAGCCAACCGATGTAAAACGTAAAGTATAACTTTTAGGGGCAATGCCAGTGATACGAAATTTGCCGGAACTATCTGTCATAGTCCCTTTTCCGGCTCCGACCAATTCTACAGATACCCCGCTGAGTGTATTCAGCAGATTTTTGTCTGTAACTGTGCCGGTAAGTGACCCCGAATTCTGAGCATCAGTAAATAAGAAGAGCAGCAACCCCAGGCAAATAGTAAATATTTTCTTCATATTAGTAAATCTGTTCAAATAACAGACAACTTATTGATTTGTTTGCTTTAACTTGTTGCCCCTGATTATTTAATGCTTATGGAAAAGAAGGCTCTGTTATTATTGATCTACCTGCTTTCGGTAGTATTTGTTTTTGGTCAAAAAAAACCACTTGATCACTCTGTTTATGATGGCTGGCAGCGAATTGGTGAGAGAATGATCAGTAATGACGGTAAATGGGTGGTATACACCATCGATCCGCAGGAAGGCGATAACGAACTGGTAGTTCAATCCTCCGACGGGCAGTATAAGAAAACCATTGCCCGGGGCTATAATGCAATGATTACAGAGGACAGCCGCTACACTATTTTCCGCATTAAACCATTTTTTAAAGATACCCGGGACGCAAAAATTAAAAAGAAAAGGCCTGATGATATGCCGAAAGATTCTTTCGCCATTGTAGAACTGGGAAAAGACGCTGTATGGAAAGTAGCCAGGGTGAAAGGATACAAAACTCCCGAAAAGGAAGCTGGCTGGGTGGCGTATCACCTTGAAAAAATGATAGAGAAAAAAGAACCACCTGCTAAAAAACCAGAGTCGGCAGAAAAGAAAATCGCAGACAGCCTGGGCAAAGTGATTGATTCATTACAACAGGTGATTGAGTCAATACCACAGAAGAAAAAAAAGAAAAGAGATGATGATCTTGCTATCGACTATGAACCTCTTGCTTCTGATTATATCGATGCTGAAGGCGATGAAACAGCCGGTGCTGCAGTTGATGCAGGAACAGACCTTATATTGATGGATATTGAGAATGGGAAGGAAAAAACTTTTACTAATGTACTCGAATATTATTTTAGCAAAAAAGGGGGGAAGCTATTGATTGAACAGGCGAAGAATCCCAAAGATTCTTTGAGTAAACCATCTGTTTCCCTGTACGATCTCAAAGAAGCAAAAACTATTGTGTTAAGCAAGGGAGGCAATGACTTTAAAAATTTTGTCTTTTCAGAGGATGGTTCGCAATTGGCTTACCTGGCAGAACGGGATGCCCGGCCAAAGGAGTTACAAAAATTCTACCGGTTGTGGTATTATAAAACAGGAATGGACAGCGCCGTGTTACTTGTTGATAAAAATTCTGCGGGAATGAAGCTGGGCATGACCATCAGTGAGTTTGGCAACCTAAGTTTCAGCAAAACAGGTAAACGTTTATTCTTTGGTACGGCTCCGATACAACCACCCAAAGACACATCACTGGTGGAGATAGACCAGGTGAAACTGGATATCTGGCATTACAAGGATGATTATTTGCAAACGGTTCAATTATTTCGTCTGCAAAGAGACCTGCAGACCAATTACCTGGCCGTTTATCATTTAGACAAAAACGAATTGCACCAGCTAGGTTCAGTGGATCTGCCGACTGTTTATCCAACCAACGAAGGAGATGGCGATCAATTTGTAGGAGTTACTGATTACGGCAAAAGAATCGAAAGCCAGTGGGCTGGGAACACCAAAAAAGATATTTATGCTATCAACGTGAATGATGGCAGCCG
>CAZTKV010000026.1:0-4454 GCA_964614285.1 uncultured Chitinophaga sp.
TCACAGTTTTTAGTTTTGGCTTTTCGTAATTAAAAATTTTAGCGTAGTCCTGCCGGTTTCGAAGTGAATCCAGCCGGTAATTCTTCGGTAATATTTTTACCTCTTTCATTACCGGTACATTTACCTGCAATGAAATATCAAATTGCATAGGATTGCTGATCTTCATCACCGGAAATTTGACCGTGGCCTTATTCAGGTAGCTGAACCAGATGGAATCTCTTTCTGTCACCTCGATCTCATAATAGCCTTCAGCATTAGTAACAGTACCTGTACCGGAAGTTGACAACACACTTACCGCTTCCATCGGGTAATTTCTTGAACTGTCATACACCACTCCTTTTATCTTATAGGTTTGTGCAAAAGCTGAAGAAACAGTCAATAGCAGGGAGCTGATAAATAATATATATATAATATGCTTCAAACGGAATTAATCAGCGGCAAGTAACAAAAGAAAATGCAAAGAGTTGGTTAATTGGTTAATTATTGGATCAGGAACGGGAAATTATTTCCTTCTAATATCTTAGCCAGCCAATTCACTAATCACTTTTGGATAATGCTCATGTTCCAGTTGTTGTACCCGGATAGCCAGTGAGCCGGGTGTGTCATTTTCAAAAACAGGACAAGTGGCCTGGAAGATGATTTGACCATGGTCATATTGTTCATCTACATAATGAATGGTGATACCGCTTTCTTTTTCTTTATTATCAATAACGGCCTGGTGCACATGATGGCCATACATTCCTTTACCACCATACCTGGGAAGTAGTGCAGGATGGATATTAATAATCTTACCAGGAAAAGCTTTTATCAGCGTGGATGGGATTTTCCATAGAAACCCGGCGAGCACAATCATATCGATTTTCATATCCAGCAATTCGTCTGCATACCCATTTCCCCGGTAAAACTTTTCTTTCCCGATAATGAGATGGGGGATGTGTTCTGTTGCAGCAATAGTAAGCACTCCTGCGTCGGGTTTATTGCTGACAATTAACGAAACACGGATGGAATGATGATGACGAAACTGTTCTACTATTTTAGCAGCATTAGTTCCTGCTCCGGAAGCAAAAACAGCAATTCTTTTCATTTTTTTTCTTTGATCACCCCCATTTTTAATCCCAATTTCCGGATATAAACGATAAAAAAGCGAAACTGTCCGAATGGAATGCTTATTAATATTACCATCAACGGCCAGAGCAGGGTGATCAGTACTATATAAATAACTGCCCAAAGCCAATCTTGTCCGATGGCCAGTACATTCATTATCTTTTTGCCCACAAATCCTGTGGCGCTGCCGCCGATGGCAAATGTGCAAAGGATCAGGGTCAGCTGAAGACCATTTACCTTCCATTTTTTCTGCAATCCTTCAAACATGACAGAGTTTTAAAAATTAGCGACGCAAAAGTCAGGAAAAAACAGGCAGGAATGCAGGCAATTTTCACATCTGTTGAACTTTATTGAAAGGTTGACTGATTTATGACAAACAATAATAACCACGATCAGGAAAACACCTTAAATCAGCTGAAATGCAGGCTGGTAGCGGATCAAAAAAAAGTTAAACCTCTTGGCGTTTTATACTCATACTGACTTATTTTTGCGCCTGATTAGAGCTATTTATCCACATTTTTCAGATCAATTGCGTCTATGATTTCTTGTAAACCAATCGGCCAGAGACTGACAGCATTATTTCTATCTCTTTTTGTTATTTCTATAGTTAATATATCAGCGCAGGATATTGCTGCTGGCAAGGCTCTTTTCATGAGCAAATGTGCCGCCTGCCATAATGTGCTGAAAAAAGGTACAGGACCTGCTCTTTCCGGGCTGGAAGAGAGAGGCAAATGGGCTGACCATAATGAATTACTGAAATGGATCAATAATCCGGCGGCATATATGGCCAATGACCCCTATACACAGGGGTTGAAAAATGAGTATGGCTCCATGATGACCGGGTTTCCCGACGTTACCTTGAAAGATGTAGATGATATGGTGGCGTATATCAATGACGCTGCCAAACCTAAGATAGCAGAGGGTCCTGTAGTAACAGAAGAGCCAAAAGACAATCAAAATGCCCTGATCTTTGGTATCATATCTCTTATCCTCGGTATTATTGCCCTGATCCTTATGCAGGTGAACAGTAACCTGAAGAAAATGTCTGATGACTCAGAAGGTATCGTTCGTCCTGACCCGGTTCCTTTCTACCGTAATAAAGTATATATCGCCATGGCCTCAATCATCTTCTTCGTGTTTGGAGGTTATATGGTGGCAAAAGGTGCAATTGGTCTTGGTCGTCAAAAAGAGTATCAACCCGAACAACCTATTTACTACTCACATAAAGTACATGCCGGCATTAACCAGATCAGTTGTTTGTATTGCCATGGCTCTGCCTGGGACAGTAAGCATGCGGCTATTCCTTCCGTGAATACCTGTATGAACTGCCATAAAGCTATCGTTACCTACGAAAAAGGGCCAAAGCTTTATGATGAAGCGGGAAATGAGATCAATGGTACTGCTGAAATTGCCAAATTGCATGCAGCAGCAGGGTTTGATCCCAATAATGCAAACAAATGGGATCCGTCCATGATCAAAAAGCCGATCGAGTGGGTAAAAATCCACAACCTGCCTGACCATGTTTATTTTAATCACTCTCAACACATAAGAGCCGGTAATGTACAATGCCAGAGCTGCCATGGTGAGATCACCGCTATGGATGAAGTGAAACAGGTGTCTGAACTCAGCATGGGATGGTGTATCAACTGTCACCGGGAGACCAAAGTGAATTTTAACTATGACAGCACTAAGGGAAATAAGTATTACAGTATATACGAGAAGTTTCACAATGATTTCAAGTCCGGTAAAATGGATAGTATAACAGTGAAAGATATTGGTGGACTGGAGTGTCAGAAATGTCACTATTGATCTTAGTTAGCAGTTGAAGATTTCAGGTAAGCGAATCAGCACATTATCGAATTATCAAATTGATATTCATGAGCCAAAAAAAGTACTGGCAAAGTTTCGGAGAGGTGAATGACAACGAAAACTTTCAAAAAAAGCAACAGGATGAGTTTAAGGAAGAGTTGCCATTTGAGGGTTTTGATGACAAAGGATTAATTGATGCCAAAGCTCCCCGCAGGGATTTTTTAAAGTATCTGGGTTTCAGTACGGCTGCAGCTACGCTGGCTGCCAGTTGTAAGATTCCTGTAAAGAAAGCAATACCATATGCCAACAAGCCGGAAAATCTTGTTCCGGGGGTGGCTAAATATTATGCCACAACATATGTGCAGGATGGTGATGTAGTGCCGGTGGTAGCTAAAGTAAGAGATGGTCGTCCTATCAAAATAGAAGGAAATGATCTTTGTTCTTACACAAATGGAGGCACTACGGCCCGTACACAGGCTTCAGTGCTTGACCTGTACGACACACATCGTCTTCGTTTCCCCCAGCACAGAGTAGGTAAAGGAGCGGATGCAAAATTTGAAGAAGTCCCCACATTTGAGCAGTTTGATAAAATGGTGGGTGAAGCGATAAAAAATGCCGGAGGAACTACTGTATTACTGACCAGTACGATTGTTTCTCCTTCTACTAAAGAAATAATTGCCAACTATCCCGGGCTCAGGCATGTGCAGTATGATGCTGTTTCGTACAGCGGTATGTTGCTGGCCAACGAAGCCAGTGGTTTCGGAAGAAAAATACCATCTTATGATTTTGGCGCGGCCAAAGTAATTGTAAGTCTTGGCGCTGATTTCCTGGGAACCTGGCTCAATTCAGTTGAAAATGCGAAAGGATACACTGTTGGCCGTAAAATAGATGAGAAGAATCCTTCGATGAGCAAGCACTACCAGTTTGAAGGATATTTAAGCCTGACTGGTGCCAGTGCCGACGAAAGATTTACCCACCGTCCTTCTGAAACAGGTGCTGTTGCATTGGACCTTTTAAATGCCATTAACGGAACAGGTGAGATCACAACAAAATCAATTGCAGCCGGAATTAAAAAAGTTGCAGAGGATTTAAAAGCTAATCCCGGTGCAGGCCTGGTGGTTTGCGGAAGCAATGATAAAAATGTACAGGTAATTGTTAATGCCATTAATAATGCTATCGGGGCTTATGGCAAAACAATTGACTGGAACAAACCCGTTAATTATCGCCAGGGCATCGATTCGGATTTTGCACAGTTAGTGGCAGATATGGAAGCCGGCAGTGTTGGAACAATTTTGATAAGTGGTGCAAACCCGGCTTACAACTATCATGATGCTGCAAAATTTGTTGCTGCATTAAGCAAAGTAAAAGTGACTGTTTCTTTCAATGAAAGAATGGACGAAACAACAGAACTGTGTGAATATGTTGCTCCTTCCCATCACTACCTGGAAAGCTGGGGTGATGCAGAACCTAAGACAGGTGTGTTGAGTTTCATGCAGCCCACTATCTATCCTTTATTCAAAACCCGCCCTTTCCAGACCTCA
>CAZTKV010000026.1:4554-12623 GCA_964614285.1 uncultured Chitinophaga sp.
CTTAATCTTATCGATGGGTCAGAGAAGGAAAGCAATAATTACGAATACTATCCGCAAAAGCCAGTTATTAAATTAACGGTTGGTAAAAAAGAAGTAGAGTTGCCCGTATTGGTAATTCCTGGAATGCAGGCAAATACCATTGCTGTTGCTCTTGGATATGGAAGAGGAGAGAAGCTGGGAAAAACTGCTGCGGGTGTTGGTAAGAATGTTTATCCATTCGCTTCATTTGATGGCACCACAATTTCTTATCATGCTGCCGTAACTGTTGCAGACGCAGGGCGCAAAGAAAAGATTGCTCAGACACAGATACATAACTCTTACGAAGACCGGGTGGAGGTAGTAAGGGAAACAACGCTGGCAACGCTGAAGAAATATCCGAATACCATTCCTGATTATCGCCATCACCTGGAAGAAACTTATGGGAAAAGCCAGGATGGTAAAACAACCAGTTATGCCAAAGAGGGAACGTTGTATCCACATCATGAGCAACCCGGTATTAAGTGGGGGATGAATATTGATATGAATGCCTGCTATGGTTGTGGCGCCTGTGTGGTTGCCTGCCATGCAGAAAACAATGTGCCTGTAGTGGGTAAAAGTGAAGTGCTCCGTTATCATGATATGCACTGGCTGCGTATCGACCGCTACTTTGTAAGCGATGATAAAAATCCTGATGAACTGAAAGGAGTAGTATTTCAGCCAATGATGTGTCAGCATTGTGATAATGCACCTTGTGAGAACGTTTGCCCGGTCGCAGCTACCAACCACAGCGCAGAAGGAGTGAACCAAATGACTTATAACCGTTGTATCGGTACAAGATATTGTGCAAATAACTGTCCGTTCAAAGTACGTCGTTTTAACTGGGCTGATTACACCGGGGCTGACAGCTTTGGTGATAATCAGGATCAGCAGTTGGTTGGTAAACTCGACCCTGTTGTGTTCCAGATGAATGATGATCTGACAAGAATGGTATTGAACCCGGATGTAACGGTTCGTTCGAGAGGGGTTATCGAGAAATGTTCTTTCTGCTTCCAGCGTTTACAGGCGGCTAAACTGGAGGCTAAGAAGCAAGACAGACCACTGAAAGATGGTGATGCAAAAACAGCTTGCCAAACAGCTTGTTCAGCCAATGCAATTGTGTTTGGTAATGTACATGATAAAGACAGTGCTATAACGAAAGTAAGAGCTGAAAATACACAGCGTGGGTTCTATGTGCTGGAACAATTGCATGTGCTGCCAAATGTGAGTTACCTGGCCAAAGTGAGAAATACGGCAGAGATCATTGAACCAGAAGGGCATCATGGGCCTGCTAAAACAGAACATGCTGCAGGGCAAAAAGAAGAAAAAAAAGCTGAAGAAGCACATCATTAAGAAAGAAGAAAGTTGACTAACTATATCCGGAGGTCCGGTAAGGATCAAAAGGACAAACAACCAGAATATGGCATTACTCAGATACGAATCACAGGTAAGACCACCATTGGTAGATGGAAGCAAAGATTATCACCAGGTAACGGAAGATATTTGCCGCCCGGTAGAGGCTAACCCATCCAGGCTATGGTGGATTGGATTTTTAGTCTCCGTTGCGTTACTCATCTTCGGAATCATCTCTGTTACAATGGAGGTGATCTATGGTACCGGTCAGTGGAACCTGAATAAAACAGTCGGTTGGGGTTGGGACATCACCAACTTCGTGTGGTGGGTAGGTATTGGTCATGCCGGAACCCTGATCTCAGCGATCTTGTTGCTTTTCCGCCAGGGTTGGAGAACAGGTGTAAACCGTGCTGCAGAAGCAATGACCATCTTCGCGGTAATGTGCGCCGGTCAATTTCCGATTTGGCACATGGGTCGTGTATGGAACGCATTCTTTGTACTTCCTTATCCCAATACAAGAGGTCCCTTATGGGTAAATTTTAACTCGCCACTTTTATGGGACGTATTTGCGATATCAACTTATTTCACTGTTTCACTTTTATTCTGGTATTCCGGGTTGCTTCCTGACCTTGCAACACTTCGTGACAGGGCAAAAGTGAAATGGAGAAAGGCATTTTATGGTGTGGCGGCATTCGGATGGACTGGTTCCACCAAGCACTGGCAACGTCATGAAGCATTGTCATTAGTGTTGGCCGGTTTGAGTACACCGCTTGTATTATCAGTGCATACAATAGTATCCTTTGACTTCGCCACTTCAGTTGTTCCCGGCTGGCATACAACGATTTTCCCGCCTTACTTCGTTGCAGGGGCCATCTTCTCTGGTTTTGCGATGGTGCAGACACTGCTGGTGGTCACAAGAAAGGTATTGGGCCTGGAAGACTATATTACCATTGAGCATATTGATGTAATGAATAAGGTAATCGTACTCACCGGTTCTATTGTGGGTATTGCTTACCTCACGGAGTTATTTATGGCCTGGTATTCAGCGGTGGGTTATGAAGAATTTGCCTTCTTTGAAAACCGTTTGAATCTGAGCAGTCCTTATGGCTGGAGTTACTGGATCATGATGGGTTGTAACGTATTGTCGCCACAGATATTCTGGTTCAAAAAAATGAGAAGAAACCTTTTTGTGACTTTCTTTATGTCCATCCTGGTAAATATCGGTATGTGGTTTGAGCGGTTTGTAATTATCGTTACATCCGTTTACCGCGACTATCTACCATCTGCATGGAGCACATATTATACTCCTACTATTTGGGAAGTTGGATTTTATATGGGCACATTCGGGTTATTCTTTACTTGCTATTTTCTTTTCTCTAAATTCTTTCCGGTCATCGCATTGGCGGAGATCAAACATATCCTGAAGAAAAATGGTGAGAACTTTAAAGATAACATGGATGAGGTGGAGGAAGAATCGACGGAAGAATTTGGTGAGAAACACGGACATGACCACGGAGCATAGAAAAATGATTGGCTATCTGCGTTGTTAACGGGTAGCTATGAAAGATAAAAATTGATTTAAACGATAAAAGCTAGCAGCTATGGGCTAGCAGCTAAAAGCTTAAAAAATGGCTGTAAAAAAATTTGTAGTCGGCAATTTTGATGACGAGGCAGTGCTTTTTCCAGCAGTGAAAAAAGTTCGCCGGGCAGGATATAAAATACACGATGTGTTTACTCCGTTTCCTATTCATGGATTGGATAAGGCCATGGGACTTCGTGATACCAGCTTGCACACTGCCGGGTTTATTTATGGTATCTCTGGTACCGCCACTGCTGTTGGGTTTATTACCTGGGCATTAACCATTGACTGGCAAATCAACTTTGGTGGTAAGCCATTCTTTTCGCTTCCCGCCTGGATACCGGTGACATTTGAGCTGACCGTGTTATTTGCTGCAGTAGGTATGGTATTGACCTTTTGCTATCTCTGTCAGCTGGCTCCTTTTGTAAAGAAGGATCATTTTAACCCCCGTTCTACAGATGACACATTTGTGATGGCATTGGAATGTACAGATAAAACAAGTGAAACAGAAGCGATGAGTTTCCTGCAAACTATCGGAGCTAAAGAGGTAAAGGTGGAGTATAAAGAAACAGGATGGTGGCTTGGCCGCTATGACAAAGACACAATGCGTTTTCAGAAAAAAGATGCGGATCATTAATCTTAATAAAAACTGGTGATGAGAAAAACTTTGATCATAACAGGATGCCTGGCATTGGTGGTGGCAATGGTTAGTTGTAATAAAACCAGGCGAAATACAGGCCGTGCATATATGCCGGATATGGCTTACAGCAGAGCATATGAAACATATGCTTCCACCGAAGCACTGGATAAGGCAAACATCCATTATATAGCAAAACCTGTTGACGGAACAATTGCAAGAGGGGAAATGGCAGCATATCCTTATAAGAATGATTCCGTAGGATATGTAAAATCAGCGGAAGTGAAAAGCCCGTTCGATTCTGCAGCAGTAGATATGAAAGAAGCGGAAAGACTGTACCTGGTAAACTGTGCCATTTGTCACGGAACAAAACTGGATGGAAACGGACCTTTATGGAAAGACGGAAACGGGCCCTTTCCTTCCAAACCGATTGCATTGGTTGGAGACGCAAAGTATGAAGCTATGGCAGCCGGAACAATGTTTCATTCTTTAACCTATGGCAAAAACGCCATGGGAAGTTATGCATCACAACTGAGCACCAAACAAAGATGGGAAGTGATTGCTTATATTAAATCAAAACAAAAGAAAGTAGTTAGTGCGGCTCCGGCAGCACCAGTGGCTGATAGTGCTGCAAAAAAGTAAAATAGTTTTTGAAGAAACAATAAATAATAACTGATGTCTATCCGGGAAAATTTTGTAGTGCCAAAACGATATAATACAATAGCCTTTGCATTAATGGCTGTTGGTATTCTGGCGATCATTGGTTTGTATGTTACCAGCGGATCAAAAGATGATCCTAAAGAGCAGGCTCGTTTTTGGGCATCGCTCCTTCAAAACAGTGTTTTCTTTTTACTGGTGGTAAACGCATCCATGTTTTTTATTTGTGCCACTACATTGGCATGGGGTGGATGGCAGATGGCTTTCCGCCGGGTGCCTGAAGCTATCTCTGCAGTAGTACCAGTGATTGGTGTTATCTGCGGAGCGATTTTATTAGCTATTGTCTTCGGGGACAATCATACTATTTATCACTGGACAGATACTCATCATGTGGCGGAGGATCCCATTCTGAATCACAAAAAAGGGTTTTTAAATAAAGGCTTTTTTGCCGCGGCTACTGTTCTTACAATCGTATTATGGTCTGTACTTGGATGGAAAATGAGACAGTTGTCCCGCAGTCTTGATGCCAGGCCACTTGCTACAGTAGAAGAAAGAAAAAAATATATCTGGAATAACACGGTATGGGCTGCGGTTTATATTGTTGTTTTTTCCCTGACAGTTATGTCTTCTATTCCCTGGCTTTGGTTGATGAGTATTGATGCACACTGGTACAGCACTATGTACAGCTGGTATACTTTCGCCAGTTCATTTGTATCAGGTATGGCACTGATAGCTTTGTTTGTAGTGTTTCTGAAAAACAATGGCTACCTGGAATATACTAATAACGAACACCTGCATGATATTGGTAAATTCATGTTCGCTTTCTCTGTTTTCTGGACCTATCTCTGGTTTTCCCAATTCATGCTTATATGGTATGCAAATATTCCGGAAGAGACCATTTATTTCCAGCCCCGGGCTCATGGTATCTATAAAGGAATATTTTGGCTAATGTTTATAATCAATTTCATTGCTCCGTTGTTAATATTAATGACAAGGGATGCAAAGAGAAATTATGGAACTATTACATTTATGGCGTTGCTGATCATTTTTGGTCACTGGCTTGACTTTTACCAGATGGTGTTCCCGGCAGTATCTCCCCAAAAAGTACCTATGATATTGTATGACTTTGGGGTGGCTTTGGGTTTTGTGGGGTTAATCATGTTTGTAACAGGAAGAGCCCTTAGTAAGGCGCCGTTGCTGGCAAAGAATCATCCTTTTGTTAAGGAAAGCCTGATCCATCATACTTAAAGAATAAACAAAGGCTTGAAAAGTAAATTAGGTTAGAAAAATTGAATTATAGTTTATGCAAACATTTTTCATAGTTGCCATTTTAGCGCTTGGATTTCTGATTACTTTCCAGATTGCCAAGGCCAGTGAGTATGTAGCGGTCTTGCGGGGTTATGAGAAATCCCGTAAGCAAACCAATAAGCTAAATGGTTTTATGTTACTGGCATTTCTTATCCTGGGCCTTATTGGTGTTTATTATTGCAATGAAAGGCTGAAAGGGAAAATATTAGGTGAACCGGCTTCAGACCATGGCGTATTGGTAGACAGAATGCTCTATGTTACTCTAGCTGTTACTTTCGTCGTATTTATTATTACACAGGTGGCTTTATTCTGGTTTTCTTATAAATACCAGGAATCTGATAAAAGAAAGGCCTTTTATTACCCTCATAATAACAAACTTGAATTGATTTGGACCGTAATACCTGCCATTACTCTCACCGTATTGGTTGGGTTTGGAATTTTCTACTGGTTTAAAATAACCGGTGATGCGCCTGATGATGCGATGCAGGTAGAAGTGGTAGGTAAACAATTCGGCTGGGAGTTCCGCTATCCAGGTAAAGATGGTGTTCTTGGAAAAAAATATTTTAAGAATGTAAATCCGGCTGCCAATAATCCCGTTGGTCAGATATGGGATGACCGATATAATCATGATGATGTGTTTGTGGAACAGGAAATGCATTTAGTAGTAAATAAGCCGGTTAAACTGGTAATTGGCGCCAAAGATGTAATTCATGATGTGGGATTAGCACACTTCAGAATGAAGATGGATGCGGTACCCGGAACACCGACTACTATGTGGTTTACACCAAAGTACACTACAAAGCAAATGAAAGAAAAAACAGGAAACCCTGATTTTGTGTATGAAATCTCATGCGACCAGATGTGTGGGAAAGGCCACTGGAGTATGAGGGGAACGATCATTGTGGAAACACAGGAAGAGTTTGATGCATGGCTGGCTTCTAAAAAGCCTCAATACTTTGTAGCAAATCCTGACAAAGATCCGTCTGTTAAAAGAGACAGTGTGATCGCAAGCGCACCTGTAGCCGGTGCTGTAATAAACAGATAAAGAAATTGAATAAATAAACAACAGGCGTTGTTGTTAAAATAAATGACTATGAGCGAAGCAATGAATGTACATTCCGGAGTGGCTGCTGCACACGCAGTGCATCATGATGATCACGGCCACGGACATCATGAGCAATCTTTTATCTCGAAGTATGTGTTCAGCATGGACCACAAAACCATTGGTAAGCAATTCCTGATTACGGGGATGGTGTGGGCTATCATAGGTGGTCTTTTTTCAGTATTGTTCCGTCTGCAATTGGGTTACCCCGATCAGTCGTTTCCGATCCTGGAAACTTTCTTTGGCAACTGGGCTAAAGGAGGTCAGATACAACCCGAATTTTATTACGGACTGGTTACCATGCACGGAACAGTACTCGTATTCTTTGTACTGACAGCAGGCCTCAGCGGAACTTTTGCCAACCTACTTATTCCACTGCAAATTGGTGCAAGAGATATGGCCTCGCCTTTTCTCAATATGCTGTCCTACTGGTTTTTCTTTATAGCAGGTATTGTGATGCTGGCTTCCATTTTTGTACATACCGGTCCTGCTTCAGGCGGATGGACAATGTATCCGCCACTAAGTGCACTTCGCCAGGCCGGTGAAGGACAAAAGATTGGAACCGACCTGTGGCTTATAAGTATGGCCTTATTTATTGTATCGTCACTGCTTGGAGGTCTTAACTATATTTCTACCATTTTGAACATGCGGACAAAAGGTATGAGTATGACCCGTTTGCCACTTCCAATCTGGGCAATGTTCTTTACGGCGGTGTTAGGTGTGTTATCCTTCCCTGTTTTATTATCTGGTGCTATCTTGTTGTTATTTGACCGCAACCTCGGAACAAGTTTTTACCTGAGTGATATTGTTATTAATGGAGAGATACTGCCAAACGAAGGAGGAAGTGCTATTCTTTACCAGCACTTGTTCTGGTTCCTCGGTCACCCTGAAGTATATATCATTTTATTACCGGCCATGGGTATGGTATCAGAAATATTGTCGGTGAACTCCCGGAAACCCATTTTTGGATATATGGCGATGCTGGGTTCACTGTTTGCCATTGCTATCCTCGCATTCCTGGTTTGGGCGCACCATATGTTTGTTACCGGGTTGAACCCATTCCTTGGATCTGTATTCGTACTGCTTACTTTACTGATCGCTGTTCCTTCTGCTATTAAAGTGTTTAACTGGCTTACCACATTGTGGAGAGGGAATATTCGTTTTACTCCTGCCACGTTGTTTGCGATTGGTTTTGTAAGCTTATTCATATCTGGTGGATTGACTGGTATCTTTCTTGGCAACTCCACTATTGATATTCACCTGCATGATACCATGTTTGTGGTAGCTCACTTCCATATTGTAATGGGAGTAGCCTCCTTCTTTGGCATGTTTGCAGGAGTGTATCACTGGTTCCCCAAAATGTTTGGCCGTTATCTTAATAATACACTCGGGTATATGCACTTCTGGGTTACCATGAT
>CAZTKV010000026.1:12723-22785 GCA_964614285.1 uncultured Chitinophaga sp.
CCGGTGGGTGCTAATGAAAGCAAGCACTAGTGAATAGTGCCAGAAGAGACTTGAAGTTTTTTTGACAATATAGTGTGAAGGCGCATGAATAAGATCAAAGATTATTTACTGTTAATGAAGCCTTCACTGAGTATCATGGTGGTTTTCAGCAGTGTGATCAGTTACCTGCTGGCACCTAAAGTTGTTGAATACGACATAGCAATGATACTCTTGCTCTTTGCAGGTGGGATGTTGGTAACAGGCAGTGCCAATGCCATCAACCAGGTAGTAGAAAAGGATACAGATGCCCGGATGAAAAGAACCTCCAAAAGGCCGGTAGCGGCTGGAAGGATGAGTGTGCAGGAAGGATGGACCTTTGCGATTATAACCGGGGCTCTTGGGGTCTTTATTCTTGGTTACTATTTCAACTGGTTGACGGCCGGATTGGCGGCTTTTAGTTTGTTTCTGTATGCATTTATTTATACGCCATTGAAAAAAGTAAATTCAATTGCCGTATTGATGGGTGCTGTTCCCGGAGCATTGCCTTGCCTGATAGGCTGGGTAGCCGGAGACGATCAGTTATCAACTGGTGGATGGATATTATTTGCCTTTCAGTTTTTCTGGCAATTTCCCCATTTTTGGGCGATAGCCTGGGTGGCACATAAAGATTATTCATCTGTTGGGTTCAAGTTGTTGCCGGCTAATGAAGGACCAACAAAGTTTACGGCAATCCAGACGATTGCTTACTCGTTGTTGCTGGTACCTGTTACATTGCTGCCTTATTATACAGGCATGTGCAGCTATCAGGACACAGCCGGATTAATAAGTATTGGCCTTATTATTTTCGCAAACCTGTTCATGATAGGACGATGTGTGGCTTTGTACAGGAATATGGATGTGTCTTCGGCAAGAAAAGTGATGTTTGGAAGTTATATGTACCTGCCGGTAGTAATGCTGGCACTATTATTAAGTAAAACGTAGTTATTAAAAAAGAGAGATGGATATTGTGAGCAATCAACAAAAACAAAGAATGCACCCCCACAAGTTTACCCTGTGGGTGGCTATTGGCAGTCTTGTAATGATGTTTGCGGGATTGACCAGTGCTTTTATTGTAAAAAGCAACCAGGTAAACTGGAAACCTGTAACACTGCCCAAGGTGTTTTGGGTTTCAACTATTATTATTTTACTGAGCAGCCTGACGATCCAGCTGGCATTGAGATCTTTTAAGGACAGGGAGATGAGTAAATACAGGATGCTGATAGGGATAACTGTTATTCTTGGTGCAGTATTTATCGTATTGCAGTGGATGGGATTTCAGAACCTGTGGGCACAACAGGTAACATTTAAAGGAGCAGGAGCTGGTCAGTTCCTTTATGTGATATTCGGATTGCATGCTTTGCATGTAATAGCAGGAATAGTGGTATTGATAGTAATGTTTATCAAAGCTTTTTTCGGAAAGACAAAATTATACAGTTCAGTTCCTGTAGAGGTGGCAGCAACATATTGGCATTTTGTAGACCTGTTATGGATCTACTTGCTGGTATTCTTCCTCGTAATCGGCGGGAACTGATGAGTAATAAAAACAAGTAAAACCTTACAACTGACATGGCGACAACAGCAACAGCACATCAGACCAAATGGTGGAGCGGCGGTAAAAGCCCCTTCAACATGGAGTACGGCAAACTGATGATGTGGTATTTTCTGATGAGTGATGCCTTCACCTTTGGTGCATTTCTTATTTCTTACGGAAGCATACGATTTAGCCAGAACTTCTGGCCTGATCCAAACGTAGTGTTCAATGCCTTTCCGGGAGCAGGGCATGCTAATCTTCCCCTTGCATTTGTGAGTGTAATGACATTTATCCTGATCATCAGCTCTGTGACGATGGTGCTGGCTGTACATGCAGGACATAAAGGAGATAAACAAGGTGTTATCAAATGGCTGGCCTGGACAATTGTAGGTGGCCTCGCTTTTCTTGGTTGCCAGGCATGGGAATGGCATCACCTGATTACGGGTGAGCATGCAGTGCTGGTAGATGGACAGATTGATATCATTGGACAAACAACCGGAGGAAATCCATGGGGTGACCTGGTAAGTCATGATGCTGCTTTAGCCGCTTTGCAAAAAACACCTCATGAAACGTTGATAAGCCTGGCTCACCAAAGTAATCATGCTTTAACGCATGAGCAACTGGCAGCAATGACAGACCAGCAACTGATCAAAGAAATAAAGCTGGATGAGCTTCATATCCGCGAAAAAGGACCTATTGCATTTGGGGGCTATTTCTATGGTATCACCGGTTTCCATGGCTTCCACGTATTTTCCGGGGTTATCATAAATATTGTTATGTTATTGATGACACAAAAAAATGTATTCCAGAACAGGGGTCATTACCTGATGATTGAAAAAGCCGGATTGTACTGGCACTTTGTTGACCTGGTTTGGGTATTTGTATTCCTTTGTTTCTATTTGATCTAATAACTGTAATCTAATTTTATATGCAACATCCGGCTTTTGAAGAAGTGACCATTCATCATGAACATACTGATGATGCCACGTTTAAGAAGAAAGTAAGAAAGACAACCATATTGCTGTCGGTAATTACCGTCATCGAACTGGGTATTGGCCTTTTGATTTACACAATGCACAAAGGGGAGAATCCGAGTGAGTTACTGGTTTTAATGTTTAAGGGAATGGTTTGTATCCTCACCCTTGCCAAAGCATATTATATTGTTTCGGTTTTTATGCACCTGGGCGATGAGATCAGAAATATGATCATGACCATTGTGGTGCCGCTGTTACTTTTTATCTGGTTCATTGCTGCATTTATCTGGGATGGCAACTCCTATAAAAATTTGCGCAACACCTATGACAAGCATTTCCAGGAAACAACCATGCCAGCCAAGCACCAGCATAAGGAGGAGGCTAAACCGGTTGAAAAACCAGCCGGAAAGGAATAAACAACTCTGTAATTCTCATAATCAAAACCATTAAACCGGCTGCCAGCTGAACAAGGAAGCGGTTTAATGGTTTTACTTTTATACTTAGTATTGTGAATAAAACAGCTTTATATGCAGTGATGATCGCCTTACTGGTTCCCCTTATCTCCTATTTTATTGTTAAGGGAAAAAGTGAGCATACCATTTTAATGCCCCGGCATTATCTTCCTGATTCTGTTATTACGGGTACTGAAAAGGGGAAAAGAATAACCGATACTATTTGGCACAAAGCAGGGGATATTTCACTAATCAACCAAACAGGAACGACCATAACATGGGACAGCCTGAAAGGCAAGATCATCATAGCCGATTTTTTCTTTACCCGTTGTCCTACCATTTGCCCGGGAATGACGATGAATATGAAACGACTGGCATCATCCATTCACAATGGAAAGAGAGTAGGTGATAAAACGAATAAACTGGTTCATTTCCTTTCTTTTAGCATTGACCCGGAAAGAGATTCTGTAGAGCGGTTAAAATACTGGGCTGACAGGTTTCAGATAGACCCGGAGCAATGGTGGCTGCTCACAGGGGATAAGAAATCTATTTATGATTTTGCATTGAACGAAGTAAAGCTGGGGCTTATTGATGGAGAAGGAGTAGACAGCAATTTTATACATAGCGATAAATTTGTACTGATAGACAGTAACCGGCATGTGAGGGGATACTACAGTGGGTTAGATTCTGCTTCATTATCAAAATTATCCAACGACCTGGTGATGCTGACTATGGAAAAGGACCCTAATCGTAAAAGTTTTTTTGCCGGCAAGTTGCAGATCATGGCTGTTTCTTTTTTACTCGCTATACTGGGGGTATTCTTATTGCTATTCTTCTTACGAAAAAACAAAAAAAATGCTGAAAGCGGTATTGGTCAAGAATGATAAAAAAGCAAGAACGTTAATTTATCTTTTCTCGTTTATTGTTTTCGCGGCAGTGGTATTACTGAGCCGGGTAAAACTAGATGTTGATCTCGGGTTTGATGTGCACTTTTTTGCACAGGCTAATGCCATAATTAATTCAACTGTGGCGGGATTGCTGGTTGCAGCATTGGTAGCAGTTAAAATAAAGAAATACCAGGTGCATAAAAACCTGATGATTGCGGCCATGCTATTGTCTGTTCTTTTTTTAATCAGCTATATCTGCCATCATCTCTTTGCTGGAGAAACAAAGTTTGGGGCGGAAGGAATCAGTAAGACTATTTATTATATTATTCTCTTCACCCATATCCCGTTGGCAGGGCTGATACTCCCCTTTATTTTATTTACAGCCTACAGGGCACTGATAGGTGAGTGGCCGCAACATAAGAAGCTGGCAAAAATAACCTGGCCTATTTGGTTCTATGTGGCTGTTACAGGAGTTGTAGTGTACTGGATGATCAGCCCATATTATGTCTAGAATCCTAACTCTTTAGCAGGGTCCCAAAAGAGCTTTTTAAATTCAACTACCTGCTCTTTTTTTACTTTAACTCCTTCTTTTTTCAGTAGTTGTTCCATTAAACCGGGTGGAGAAAAATGATACTTACCAGTGAGCATTCCGTTTCGATTAACGACCCGGTGAGCCGGTACTTTCGGCTTTACCTTTCCCGCTCCATTCATAGCCCAGCCTACCATGCGGGCAGATGATTTGGCGCCGAGACAGGCAGCTATAGCACCATAGCTGGTTACTCTTCCTTTTGGAATTTGCCGGGCCACCTCAAAAACCAATTCAAAAAAATTCTCTTCTTTTTTTCCGGAAGGTCTTATTGCTTTTGGCTTTTCGGCAGACTTCTTTTTAACAGTCATGTTATGAAGATAAATCTATTTTGACTTGCCCTTTTCTTTCAGCAGGACCGATCTTTTTGGCTCCGGTACGTTCTCATATTGAAAAGGACAATGTTTACAACCATTACCACAACAGTAACCTTTTTCCAGGTGATATTGCTCTGTTAATACCACAAAGCCTTCTTCATTGATATAATAATGAGTACCCTCAATCAAGTCCTTCATGCTGCATCAGTTTTTCTTTAAGCTTCATGTCCGTTTCTTTACCCGGTAGTTGAGCCGGTAAGGAGAAACACAGGTAATGTATGCGGTTACTTCCTGCAATATCGAGTGACTCGTAATGTGTTTTAATTTTTAATTCATCACTTATGATACCTTCCTTATAAACGTCAGCAGAATCATAGTGTATAAGACAATCATACATCTCAATCACATTTTTTGTAAAATGATACAGATCCGGGCTGTCAGTTTTCAAATGAATTAAACCACCGGGAGCAAGAAATTGTTGATACAGGCGTAAAAATTTTGGATGCGTCAGCCTTTTTTTTGCTTTTGAAAGCCGAAGTTGAGGATCTGGGAAAGTGATCCATATAGCTGACACTTCATTGGATCCAAAATATTCGGCTATCTGGTCTATCTGTGTTCGCAGAAAAGCCACATTGAGAAGATTATTTTGCAATGCTTTTTTGGCGCCTACCCAGATACGATTTCCTTTCAGATCAACCCCAACGAAATTTTGGCCAGGATATAATTGACCGAGTCCAACTGCATACTCTCCCTTGCCACAAGCTAATTCCAGTGTTAGGGGATTATTATTGCCAAAAAATGATCCCCATTTTCCGGCCATATCCTTGGGAAACTGGAGGACGTTGCGAAAGGTTTCCAGTTCAGCAAAACGAATTAATTTCTTCTGACCCATAAGCGGTCAAAGATAACTTAATTGTAAGTGACGTTCTGCAGACGATAGGTAATGGTATCAGATCTTTACTTGCAACCCTACCCCAATGATTGATTTAAATTGCAGTGCCGGGGAGGAGTTTGTTTTTCCAAACAGCTGAACATCGTTATCATATATCATATCAATATTCCAGCTAAAAGCAATGATCCTGGCAACTTTGGCTGATAAGATATTGGTCATGAAAATATCAATGTTCTGTGGGTCCTTTTTATAGTTAGAGAAAATATCCAGCCTGCTTTTATAGGAAACAAACTTATTAAATGACTTTTGATATCCTATGGTGGCAAAAGCGCCGTTTTGATTGATACTATGAGTGCCGTGAGCTACACCATATTCACCCTTTTCTGACAAAACACTATCCCTTACAAATACCCAACGGGAAGTAACAGGTGAAAGAAATATAGAGAGGTCCTTATTAGGTTTATAATCGATGCCCTGGCTGATTACTGCATAAGCGGGTGATAAAAAGGCTGAAGCAAAAGTTTTTACATTATCAGGATATGTATAACCCTTTAAAAACTGGGAACGGAAATTACCAAGAGTAGCAAGGTTGAATTTTTTATTTAATGCAAATCCATATTTTGACAAGAGATCAAACCGATCATCATTCTTGCGGCTACCCAGGCTGGTGGTATTTATATAACCAAAATTTACATCAAAAGTATTGTCCCAGCTATGCTTTCCATTTTTGTAAAATCCAAACAAGCGAAATGAAGTATTAGCAGTAAAGGAGAAATCATCGCCTCCGGCCGCCCAGTTACTTTGACTGCCCTGTCCTATACTCAGGCTAAACGCCCCGCCTGTTTTCCATTTTCTCCACCCGGTATCGGGAATATCTTTTTTTACCTGGCGAAGAGATTCCACTTGTAACTTTCTAACGATAGCGTCCTGCGAAAAAGCAATTAGTGGGAATAAAAATAATAAAAATGATAAAACTTTCCTGTTCATCATCATTAGTTCGTTTAATTTAGAAAAGGGGTTGTACAGTGCACTAGTTTTCAGCAGGGTTCAGCAAAGATATATTGATAAAGAAACAACAGATTGAAATAATTTATTTTATACAGAATGTTAAAACATGACAGATGCTAATGAGTGTTTGTATAATAAAAAAACCACATTCAGTATTTACTGAATGTGGTTTGTGATGCTAAGAAACAAATCAGAATTTAAGCAGAAACCCAATACCAATCAGGGACTTGACCTGCAAGGCTGCCGACCGCTGATTTTTACCAAATAATCTTACATCGTCGTCATATATAAAATCCAAACTCCAGGACACGGATAATACTTTACCCAGTTTTGCATTCAGGATGTTTGACATAAAGAGGTCAATATTCTGAGGGTTATGCTTGTAATTGGAAAACAGGTCGAGCCTGCTTTTATAGGTAATAAACTTGTTGAATTCTTTCAGGTAGTTAATGCTCGCAAAAGCACCGAATTCTAAATTAGATTTTTTCCCCGGTGTTACTCCATACAAGCCTTTATTGGCAAGAGCTGTATCCCTTACGAAAACCCAGCGGGCCGTTACAGGTGAAAAAAAGATAGAAAGATTTTTAGCCGGTTTATAATCGAGACCAATACTAGTTAATAAATAACCCGGCGCCATGAAAGCAGACGAAAAGGTTTTCATATTATCAGGATAGGTATATCCTTTAAATAATTGTGAACGAAGACTGATAAGACCCGAAAGATTAAGCTTAGGATTTAATGCATAACCATATTTTGAAAGCAGGTCAAAACGGTCATCATTCTTGCGGCTGCCCAGGCTGGTTGTATTTACATAACCGATATTAAAATCAAATGTATTATCCCAGCTATGTTTATCTTTTTTATGAAATGCATAAAGGCTGAGTAATGAATTTACAGAAAGGGAAAAATTATCCCCACCAGCCGCCCAGTTGCTCAGGGAGCCTTGTGATATATTGATCCCATAGAGTCCGCCTTTTCGCCATAATTTCTTTGTAGTGTCCTCTTCTTTTTTAATTGTTCTATCAGCCTCAGCACGGAGTGCTTTCACAGTTCCATCCTGTGCAGATACAACCAGAGGAAGGATTAGAAGTGTAAGTGATATAAATTTTTTCATACTATTACTTTTAATTTTAGCCAGGCCAAATAATGGTTAATCTCCAAAAGTTACCCCGCTTCTTATTCTGCTCAGGAGCTGGTTATAACAATTATTAATAAGGCGCTCAGCAATCTGGTTGCGTTCCGGGGAATTGAATCCGGAGTTATTATTGATAAGTGCCCAATCAGAAGGTTCAAGAGCACGGCTGTCACCAGTATATCTTGCTCTTTCTTCTCTCCAGGTATAGTTGTCAGGGAAACGGTCGGATAAATAATTGCGGCCCGTGGCCCAGTCATAAATACGGCATTCGAGAGAAGCCCTGCTTTGCAGTACTTGTCTTGTTACATAAACAGTTGCATACACGGTTTCGTAAATTGGCTGTGGCGGGTTTGATTTGGTTTGCCCCGTTTTGATTTTTTTTGAGCGTTGTATAGTATATTCATCCCGGTAGACAGGACTAATATACAAGTCGTTAAAGCTTAGTTCTACAATTCGGTCGGCCCGGATGCGTTGCGCATCTGCGTCTCTGTCCGTATAAAAACGCAGATGCTGGTACGAGGAAGAACTATTAAGATCCCGCACCATTTTATACTGAAGATAATCCCGGTCAAATCCCCAATAGCTCCATCCGAAGTTGTAATAATTTACCGGCCGAACCACTACTTTAATTGTAGCCATTTCTTTAGCCTGCTGCATCAACGACCTTACGTCTTTATAGCCAGGATAAGCGTTATTAGCTTTCACGAATAAATCGTAAGCTTTTTTTGCATAAGGCCGGTTGTTATAATTGAGGTAGCTTATTCCTTCATTATAATATTCTTCTGCAGCTTTCAGTTTAGCTTCCCGGATTCGTTGTTCCGGGTTCCACGGATCAGGAATGATTTTGCTTAGTATAGGATTTCCTTTGATTTCGATATACAGTTTTTCCGCTACTCCCAGCTGTTTAGATATTTCGATCCAGCGGTCACCTTCATTCATATTGTTATAAGTGTCTTTATTTATATTTTTTCTTGTTTCTGCAGCTTGCTGGTAAGCCTGGGGTAATAGCTTCGCAGCTTCGGCATCATTAGCATTTTTCTTTAACCGTTCAATCAGCTCAAAGACAATTTTATCATCAGCGGTGTACCTTTTTTCAATTTTTGCCCCGGGAGAGCAACTAGTATATAATGTAAGAACAAGTAACCATGCAGTAATTTGTAGATTCATAAGAAGAGTTTAATAAAAACAAAGGTTGATTCCTGCTTAAGGCGAAATGAGGTAGTGCAAAAATAAAAAAGCCCCTGTTAAAAACAGAGGCTAAAAAATCGCATAAGAGAATAGCTGTAGGGGGAGGGATCGAACCTCCACGGAGCAGTTAGTTGTAGCACAAAGTTCAGTGGTCGACCCTGGTCGCTCCTGCATTACTGCAAAAGCGGCTCTATGCTATATTTATCCTGTTATCTCCACCCCCGAGACAAGAGGGCATGTCTGCCAAAAATTTCATCACCCCACAGTGTTAATAAGAACTTGATGAGACAAATGTAGGGTGATTTGGCAATCTGTTCCAAATTTTCTAATAAAAATTTTAAAATTATAGATAATATTTATTAAATTGCTATTAATAGTAAAAAATATCAAAATTCTATTTAAAAATGGCCACAAAATTAAATTTGGACAAACTCGATCTGCAGATCATCCATCATATGATGGAGAATGCGGAGATATCATATGCAGATCTTGGTAAAAAATTATTTGTGTCCGGGGGTACGATTCATGTACGTATCAAAAAATTACAGGAGGCTGGAGTGGTTAAAGGTACAAGGTTAAAGGCAGACCTCAGGCAGCTGGGATACGATGTTATTGCATTTATAGGAATATACCTGAAGGAAAGTTCTCTTTATGATACAGTAGCAAAAGACCTGCAGAAAATTCCGGAGATAGTTCGGTTGAATTACACTACCGGCAACTACAGCATGTTTGCAGAAATTGTTTGCAAGGACATTACACAGCTTAGATTTGTATTGCATGACCAGTTGCAGAAGATAAAAGGAATCGAACGTACAGAAACTTTTATTTCGCTGGAGGAAAGTTTTAGCAGAAATGTGAAAGTGATATAATTTCTGCATTACCTGATTGAACTTATTAATGCTGATACATGAAAGAATCTTCCCGCTTTTATTCTTCATTGGGTTTACTGGTACTGCTTAATGTTATCATTAAGCCTGTTTGGATTTTCGGAATTGACAGGCCGGTGCAGAATATAGTAGGTACTGAAACCTATGGAACTTATTTTTCCCTGCTTGGATTTTCTATTGTATTCAG
>CAZTKV010000027.1:0-3204 GCA_964614285.1 uncultured Chitinophaga sp.
ACCAATGCTTTATTTGTAGGAGAACCTACAGCTGAGAATATCAATTTTTATGGTGATAACCGGAGAGTGGAACTGTCAAAAACCGGGATACCTGTGTTTCTTTCTTTTGCCTGGTGGCAGGATAAACCACAATGGGAAAATGCTGACTGGCTGGCGCCGCAACTGGCAGTTGATATGAGTGTGGAAGATTATAAAACTAATAATGATCCAGTTCTTGCAGCCTGTATTAATTTTTCGGAGAAGGATGTTGTAGTAGACCCTGTAGCTCACTTAAGGGATTTGTTTATGGCGGGTAAATACAATGAAGTGGAATCTGAAGCTCAAAAAATGGTAAAGGACCCGAAATACCGTTACATGAATTTTGAAACAAAGATCAACGATGCCGGGTATAATTTGTTGAATCAAAAGCAAACAGAAGGGGCTCTTTTTATTTTTCAGCTGAATACAAAACTGTTTCCAAAATCAGCCAATGCCTGGGATAGTTTTGCTGAAGCCAACTGGAAGGCTGGCAAAAAGGAGAAAGCGATCGAATATTACAATAAAGCGATCGAACTTGACCCCGGGGGTGTTACAGGGGAAAATGCCAGGAATATGTTGAAACAAATACAGGCAGATAAAGGGAATTAGTTAACCGTTATTCTGTAAACCACTCATTATGCTGCTCCTGCACCCGGATGAAAGTTGTTCGTTTGCTCAACTCCTTTAGCACTTTTGCACCTACATACGTACAGGCAGAACGTAAGCCACCAAGTATGTCGAGTACGGTATCTGTTACTGGCCCGCGGTAGGGTATCTCTGTTGTTTTTCCTTCTGATGCCCGGTAATCAGCCACACCACCGGCATATTTATTCATAGCTGTTTCTGAACTCATGCCGTAAAAAAGTTTATAACGTTTACCATCTTCTTTTTCTACCAGTTCGCCGCCACTTTCTTCATGACCTGCCAGCATGCCACCCAGCATAACAAAATCGGCACCACCACCAAATGCTTTTACCACATCACCGGGTACTTTGCAGCCACCGTCAGAAATAATTTGACCGCCGAGACCATGTGCCGCATCAGCACATTCAATGATAGCAGATAGTTGCGGATACCCTACACCAGTTTTTACCCTGGTGGTACAAACTGATCCTGGACCAATCCCTACTTTCACCATATCGGCACCGGCAAGCAATAGTTCTTCCACCATTTCACCTGTTACTACATTACCGGCCATGATCACTTTTGCAGGATGCTTTGCCCGGGTGGCTTTTACAAAGTCTACAAACTTTTCTGAATACCCGTTGGCTACATCTATACAAATGAATTTCAACAAGTCATTTTCCTTTAATATGGTATCCAGTTTTTCAGCATCAGCCAGACTGGTACCTGTACTGAGGGCAATGTGGTCAGCTATTTTATTTCCGCTGGTTTGCATAAATGTTTTCCATTGTGTTGGTGTGTAATGTTTATGAATGGCAGTGAATAGCTGGTGCTGTGCAAGGGCAATAGCCATTTCAAAGGTACCCACCGTATCCATATTTGCAGCCATTACCGGAATACCTTCCCAGGCAAGTTCACTATGCCGGAATTTGAATTTTCTGTTTAATGATACTTCGGAACGGGAGCTGAGAGTTGAGCGTTTGGGCCTTAGCATGACATCTTTAAAACCCAGCTTAATATCTGATTCAATATGCATATTACTATTTTTTGAACCTTGTAAATTAAGGAAACAAGTGATTTGCCGGTCAGGAAGTTTTTAATACAGTGACTGCACCGGGTTATTACCTGCATGCGGGAGCATGATCAATTATTGTTAAAGACGGGTAATCTTTGGATTACAAGAAGCGCTGTGCAGTTACATCATTCGATGACAGAGATAATTATTTAGCCGTTACATCATCTTTTTCATATGGACCTTTAAAGGATGCTGTGTTTATACTAAAATGCCTGGTATAGATATTGTTTTGCTGAAAGAGATTTTTAAGCCAGGTAGCTGTTCGTTCAAATGCTTTTCCATCTTTGGTATCAAAATCATTTAGCACCAGGCCATTTGCTTCTCTCATCATGGATTGCGGGTCGTCCAGGTAATAATATAATACTGCAAGATTAAAGTAACTGGCATATCTGATCTTACGGTCATGCCGGTTATTGGAGGAATAATCTCTCCTGATCTTTTCAAAGTAATCAATCACCGGTTTTAGTTTTTCTCTGACGCCTTCAATAGGAGTGTTAGCATCCATATTGAACAATACTTCATTCATTTGTCTGAAAACCTGGCGGAAAGCAGAATACTCGGGATGTTTGCGGGAATCGATTATCCACATGTAATCATTGACGGTCACTTCACTAAAACCGAAATTATCAGTAATACGTTCACTGAGATAATGCATGGCCCTGTTGACACTATTCCTGTATAATTCTTTGGTAACAGCCAATGAATTGACGAGGAAATATCCCTCTGCCATAGGACGTAATGCAAATTCAGGGCTCCTGTATACCTGTTTGTAATTACGATCAGCCAGTTCCTGGTCCATTATATGCATTCCCTTATAATCGTAAATATTTGCAGTAGCAGCAAATGTATACACCACTTCCTGGTAATAAAATGTCTTTGTGCCGGTGACCTGTCCATTCCCGTTCTTGGTTGTCACCACTCTTTCTTTTACCGATACAGAACCAGGTACCAGGTCTCCCAGTCTTACTTTGATGGTAATATGACCATCCTGTGGCAGTTTTCGCCAGCCTTCCAGTACTACCGAATTTTCCGGTGACATATCATGTAGTAAAGACTGCATCAGTTGGGTGGTTTCTACCTGTACATCATAGGTGCGATAAGTAGAGTCTAGCCGTATGGCAGGCAATGACCGGTATTGCACTTTAAAGCGGTGACGATCAAGGTCTACAGATTTCTGTGCCGTACTCAAAAGGGGTAAAAAGCAAAATGTCAGGATGTAAAGTTTTTTCACGGGCCGGGATTTAGTCTTCTAAAACGAAAAAATGAGCTTATTATTTTTGGGAAAGTTCCCTTTTCTGCAGTCTTTCTGATAATCCTGTCTCTCAGTTTTTTCTTCGTTTTGTCAAAAACTGTTCCTTGTTCAGCAACAATTAAATCATTGCCTGATGAATGTCATTTTGAAGGGATTCTTTACATCCGAAATTTGCCAAAATCAGTAATGTATGATACCGAAATTCTGTAAGGTCATATTTTGGGGACTTATTATT
>CAZTKV010000027.1:3304-9762 GCA_964614285.1 uncultured Chitinophaga sp.
CAGTATTGCTGAAAGACGTATCTTCCCTGATAAACAAAACTATTAGCTATGCCGGGTAAATTTTCTATTATATTACTGTTTATTGCATTTAGTATCGCAACAGCAGCACAACCTCTTTCCAAAGCTGATAAACAACTTCTTGCTTCATTTGATACTTTGCTGATGAATGCTTTTAAACCCAATGAACCGGGTGCTACAGCTATCATTAGCCGGAAGGGGCAGGTGATCTATAAAAAAGCCTTTGGCATGGCTGATATGGAACTGAATGTACCAATGCAGGCTGATATGATCTTTCGTATCGGATCCATTAGTAAACAATTCACCGGGGTGGCCATTCTGCAATTAGTTGAAAAAGGAAAACTGTCGTTGCAGGATGATATCAAAAAATTTATTCCTGATTATCCCACACATGGATACACCATAACGGTAGAACATTTACTTACCCATACTTCCGGAATAAAAAGTTATACAGGAATGACGGAGTTTGAATCCATGATGCGTAAGGATATGAAACCGCTGGAACTGATCGATGTTTTTAAAAACCAGCCTATGGAGTTTGCACCGGGTTCGAAGTGGAATTATAACAACTCGGGTTATATATTGCTAGGTTATATCATTGAAAAAGTATCAGGAAAATCATACGAACAATATGTGCAGGAAAATTTATTTACACCTGCTGGTATGACCCGATCAGGTTATGGTAATGACAGCAGGATTATTCTAAACAGAGCAAAAGGATATCAGCAGGGGAAAGATGGATTTGAAAATGCGAAATACCTGAGTATGACGCTGCCTTATGCAGCAGGTTCCCTGATTTCAACGGTGGAAGATTTATGGAAATGGAACCAGGCTGTGCATTCTTACAAACTGGTATCGAAAGAATCTTTACAAAAGGCATTTACCGATTATAAGTTAAGTGATGGAAAATCTACCCGGTATGGGTATGGATGGTCTTTCGGTGATATACAGGGCAGTGCTTCCATTGAACATGGCGGTGGTATCAACGGGTTTGTTACAGATGGAATTTATCTTCCTGCAGAGGATATATTCGTTGCGGTTTTTGCCAATTGTGATTGCAGGTCCCTTGAAAACCTGGCACCAAAGATGGCGGCGCTAACTTTAGGAAAGCCCTATGATCAGAAAGAGATAGCAATTGATGAAGCAACGGCAAAGGAGTATACCGGTGTGTACGAGAATGAGGCGGGAGAGCAGCGCATTATTACAGCAGAAGGAACAAAACTTATTTCACAAAGGTCCGGAGGGAGTAAGTACAGGATAAAGCCCTTTGCGAAGGATAAATTCTTTTTTGAAAACTCACTCTCTTCACTTCGCTTTACCAGGAATACCGTAGGACAAATTGAAAAAGCATATTTTAAAAGCCGGACAGAAGAAAGTGAATGGAAGAAAACAGGCAAATCAATACCTTCCGGCCCGGACATTATTAAATTGGATGCAGCAACACTTGCAGCTTATGTTGGAGAGTATGAGCTGGCTCCGAGTTTTGTGATGACTGTAAGCCTGGAGGGAGATAAATTAATGGTAAAAGCTACCGGGCAATCAGCACTGGAAGTATTTGCAGAAACGACGACCCGTTTTTTCCCAAAAGAAGTTGATGCAAAGCTTGAATTTTTTAAAGATGACTCCGGAAAAGTTACACATCTTATATTGTACCAGGGTGGTCGTGAAACGAAGGGGAATAAGATTAAATAATAAAATTTCTTGTTTATACTTTCATTTATTCAGTAGTCGGACATATTCAAACTTTCTATCGGAAGAAAGTTTTCGGTAAGTGGTATTTCCGCGGTGCAAAACAAAGAATAAGAGAATAATTTCCATTCCTGATATAAATCATATCCGGTTTCTAATCCGGATCAGCCAGCAGTCAGGCATTTTGAAATATATTTACAGCACACCCCAGTAATCATTGGACTCAATTACTCATATTGCATTAGGAGCTTGCCTGGGAGATGCTTTTGCAGGAAAGCAGCTTGGTAAGAAGGCTATGTTTTGGGGTGCGGTAGCACAAAGCGTTCCGGATATTGATTTTATTACTTCTGCCTGGAGCAGTACAGCAGAAAATTTACTGGCTCATAGAGGATTTACTCACTCCATCCTGTTCGCTATCATAATGGCCCCACTCCTCGCTATGCTGGCAGAACGATGGCATCGTCCGCATGATATTTCATTAAGGAAATGGATTGTTTTTTTTGGAGTACAGCTTTTTATTCACTTACTCATTGATGGGATGAATGTATATGGTGTAGGATGGTTTGAGCCGTTTAGTCATCATAGGGTATCATATAACTGGATATTTGTAGCTGATCCTTTTTATTCTGTATGGCTGGGCATTTCTTTCCTTGTATTACTGGTATTAAAAAGAAACCATCCAAAAAGAAGCTGGTGGGTAAGATTCGGAGTAGGGATGAGCACTATCTATCTTCTATACTGTGGTCTCAATAAAATAAAGATTGATAATGATGTAAAGGATGTGTTTAAGAAACAGCAAATAACTTATAATAAATACTTTACCACACCAACTCCGCTTAATAACTGGCTTTGGTATGTGGTGGCAGCCAATGATTCAGGATATAATATAGGTTATCGTTCTTTGTTCGATAAGGAAAGAAAGATAGATTTTCGTTTTATCCCTAAAAACGACCACCTGTTGAAGCAGGTTAGTGATCATGAGGATCTGCAAAAACTCATCAGGTTTTCCAAGGGATTTTATGCTGCACAGCAGTGGAATGATACATTGGTCTTTAATGATCTCCGGTTTGGGCAAATGATAGGGTGGAAGGACCCGGGAGCAAGATTTGCTTTTCATTATTTTTTGCAACATCCTGGCGAAAATGATCTGGTGGTACAGCGGGGACGTTTTGCTGGATGGAATAAGGAAGCTTTTATCGCTTTGTTAAAAAGAATTAAAGGACATTAATGATTGCAGTTACTCCTGTTTAAAATAAAAGGTAAACAGTTTTAATACACTGTTTATAAACCAGTAGCAGAATCGTTGCCATATCCGCCTGAAGAAGTGTGTAGAGGAGGTGTAGTTTTCCCAGGTTATCTTTTTACTATGATTAATGATGATATCATTCAGCAGAGCTTCTGTTTGTATCGCAAAGTTATTACTCCTTACATCCATATTGAATTCAAGACTGGCATAGGCACTTATATTGTTGATATTATATGAACCAATAGTAGTCCAGGTGCTGTCGTAAGTGGCCACTTTAGCATGTAGTACCGTTTCCTGGTATTCATACAGGTCGATTTTATTTTTTAGGATCCAGTCATAGAGATATCGTTCTGCATGTTTTGCTATCATGATATCCGAAATTCCTGCCAGTATTACTTTTACTTTTACGCCTCTTTTAACGGCCTGGCTGAGCTTTCTCCTGTATAGCAGACCGGGCAAAAAGTAACTGCACATGATGTGGATCTCTTTTTCTGCTTTGTTAAACATTTCAAGATAACTCCTCCATATATCAACCTTTCTTTTCACCCAGTCGTTTCTTCTGACTCTTACTTCTGTTTGTTCACCGGGAAGAATACTTTCGCAAAATTCATCCACCTCTTTCCAATTTACTGAAGGGGATGTAAATTTTTTGGACCACATCCTGCGGCAATTATGATAAGCTATATATGCCGCTTCGCCTTCACAATAGACGGCCATATCCAGCCAGGCGGGCTGGCCGGGCATATCATTATAACGATCACAAACATTTATACCTCCAATCAGCGAAGACACTCCATCCACTACCACCACTTTGTGATGCAGCCTTCGGCCTAAGTAGAAATGCCTGCTTTTAAAAAGTGGTTCAAACCATTTAACAGAAATTCCATGTTCCCGCATATCATGGACAGTTTTTTGGTGTAAGCCCTGGGATGCATACCCATCCAGGTGAAGATGAACTGCTACTCCACGGGCCGCAGCTCTTTTTAATGGTTCAATTATTGTGTTACCGGTCTCATCATCAAGAAAGATGTAGTATTGGAGGTGAATAGAGTGGGCTGCTTTATCGATCATTTGTTGAAGGAGCAAAAAGTATTCTCTTCCCCCTTTCACCAGTTTTACCCGGTTACGGGTGGAATAACCCTGTCGTATCAATTTTTTTAAACGGCTCATTAACGGTATAGAAATTAAATCTATTGGTATCTCTAAATTACGGCTATGAGCTTAATCAACAGCCCGTTTGACGCATCTCAATTAAAGCAATATATTAGAGTAGCTAACTTACTTCAATTGAACAATTCTTTTGATATATGGAGAATATTGGCCGGAGTTGCCATCTTCCTGTTGGGAGTCAGGTTTCTTGAAAAGTCCTTACAACAATTAGCAGGCAGGCCGTTCAAATTATTTTTAAAAAGACAGACGGCAAATAAATTGAAAGCCATTGGCGGTGGGGCGCTGGTAACAGGTGTTTTACAAAGCAGTTCTGTAGTTGGCCTGATGGTCCTCGCATTTGTAGGAGCCGGTATTATCACTATGCAAAATGCGCTGGCTGTCATCATGGGTGCCAATCTGGGGACTACGATCACAGGCTGGATAGTGGCAACAGTTGGTTTTAACGTTAATATTGAGAATCTTGCTTTACCATTGGCCGGTATTGCAGGTTTGGGTTTTGCCATCTTTAACAGGCAGGGTAAATGGTATAACTGGAGTCGTTTCTTACTTGGCTTTGGTTTTTTATTTGTTGGGTTGGGTTATATGAAAGCAGGTATCGAAGGCCTGGTGAAGAATATTGACCTGGTGCAGTATGCAGATGCCCCGCTGATCATCTTTTTATTGATTGGTTTTATTATTACCTCACTGATCCAGAGTAGTTCTGCCACTATGGCTATAACACTCAGTGCATTGTATGCGGGTGCGGTTACATTTAATGATGCGATCGCCATTGTTCTTGGTTCCGAAGTGGGAACTACTATCAAATTGTTTGTGGCCAGTATAAACGGGGCCGCAGCCAAACGGCGGGTGGCATTGGGAAATTTTCTTTTTAATACCATTACTGTCTTATTGGTATTGATATTTCTTTTCCCGTTAAGCAGGCTGGTTACTGATGTGATCGGCATAAAAGACAAACTGATTGCCCTAGTTTTTTTTCAAAGCCTGGTTAATATTGCGGGAATTATTCTTTTCTACCCCTTCCTGGGTATTTTCGGCCGTTTCCTGGAAAACAGGTTCAAAACCGGTGAGGATGAAACGATGTTCATTCATAAGGTGACTTCACAAGTTCCTGCGGCAGCCCTGGTGGCTGTGGAAAATGAGAACCGTCATTTTTTATATGTTGTACTCGATTTTACACTAAGGTGCTTTAGCCTTGATAATAAACATTGGAAAGATCTGAAACTGCATAAAGATTTTCCGGGGATGAGTGCGCAGGAAAAATATGAGTATATAAAATTTTTGCACGGGGAAATACATAGTTTCTTTATACAACTTCAAAAGAATATATCAGACAAGGAGGAAATGGAAAAACTCGACCGGTTGATATCATCTGTTCGTAATACCATGTATGCAGCTAAAAGTATAAAGGATGCTATACCGGATATGGAACAGCTGAAGAATTCCTCTAATGATGTAAAATATAATTTTTATCACCAGACCCGTAAAGCCATTGGTGTATTTTGCGAGAAAGTGTATCATTTAACGATAGCTAAACCCGATTTGCATTTTGAGGAACTTACATCCATATACCACTCTGTAACCAGCAGTTATACAGATACACTTACCCAGTTGTATAAGGAAAATACAGCCGGGCAACTGGGAGAAACAGAAATAACAACATTGTTGAATTTTAACCGGGAAATATTTACTGCGTTTAAGTCTTTTGTTTTTGGGGTAAAAGATCACCTTTTTGATAAGGAACAATCAAAGTATTTTGAAGAACTCCCTGGCTTTATCCGTTGATATGTATCATGTTCCCGGTTGACAGGTTTCATTTGATTTTACCCCGTATTTGCCCAAATTTGAGGTAATGAGAAATTTTTTATTATCCGCCCTTTTCCTGTTCCTGTTAAGTATTGTAACAGGGTTTGACAACAGGTCGAAAAAGATCAATTTATCTTTTACTGCGATACGGGAAAATGAGGAGGGTTTGTTTCATCCTTCACTGGTCAATAAGTTTTACGAAATGAATGATGGTAAGTTTTTTTGGTTTACGGCAGATGCCGAAGCTATTAGTCTGCGGGAGGAATTATCGGCGTTGATTGACACATCTTTTTATTCGGGACTTATTGAAAGGGCCTATCATATAACTGATATAAAAGCAAACAGCAAAGGACTGTTCTCTGATAGCCTGGTTATGCTAACTACGGAGCGAATATACACGGATGCTGCGATTGCTGTCTTCAAGGATCTTTACCAGGGATATAAAATGAAACCCTGGGTTGGTTTTGACCAGGTTTCTGCTAAATATTCGGAAAGCGACGATGAATACCTGCTTAAATGCCTGTTCTATAGC
>CAZTKV010000027.1:9862-14160 GCA_964614285.1 uncultured Chitinophaga sp.
AAAACCGTGCTTGGTAAATCATCTACTCCAACCCCCAGGTTTGCTGCCTGGTGTGACCAGGTGATCCTGTATCCTTATTGGTATGTACCCCGCAGCATCACTTTTAATGAGTACCTGCCGGTTATCAGGAAAAATCCCTCCTGGCTCGACGCTAAAAATATGCAGGTGATTGATGGTTCAGGAAAAGTGATTGATCATCATAGGTTGAACTGGTCATCGTTTCATACCGGATATTTCCCCTATACGATCAGGCAATCCACCGGTTGTGATAATGCTCTCGGGGTAATTAAGTTTAACATTAATACTCCCTATGGAGTATACCTGCATGATACGAATAATAAGACCGCCTTTTTATCAGCTTCCCGTTATTTTAGTCATGGATGCATCCGGCTGGAAGAACCTATTGACCTGGGTAACCGGGTACTTTCAAATAAGCTTGACACTGCATTCCTGCAATCCTGTTTTAGAGAACAAAGACCAATTTATAAACCGCTGTCTGCACCTGTTCCTGTTTTTGTGGTGTACATGCCTGTGATGACCGACGCCAAAGGGAAAATTATTTATTATAAGGATGTATACAGACTATTGAAGTAGGTGATTGGGATGAGTAACATCATCCTGGTTACTGAGGGTAGTTCTTTTTATATAGCAGTCAATAGATGGACATTTGGTAAATAAGTAGTCATAACCTTTAAATTGTATACAATGAAAAAAATTAAGCCGCCTGAAAAAAAAGCCGGGGTCTGGCTTGATCAGGAAAATGCATTTATAATTCATATTACGGGAGATGCTGAGCCAGTGGTGGAAAGATTGAAATCGGGTGTAGAATCCAGGATAAGGTATGCAGGGGAAGGAAAGGTCTCTGCAAGATTTGGTCAATCATACCTGGATGACCAGGAGAAAAAACAACACCGCCAGAAAAACCAGCGGGAAAAATTCTTTAAACAAATTATCGGCCTGATTCATGACGATGATTTTTTGTATCTCTTCGGCCCGGGAATGGCCAAAGAAAGCCTGAACAATGCAATCGAAAAAGAACATGACATAAAAGCAAAAGTGGTAAGTATTGAAGCAACAGATAAGCTGACAAGGAAACAGGCTGTATTAAAAGTTCAGGACTATTTTAATGATGATGCCTTCCGGCTCTTCAAAAAGAATTTAAGAAAACAAAAGAAGGCAATGAGCTGAGAAAAAAAGACCGGTCACTAAACCGGTCTTTTTTATTCATATTCATTTATCGGTATTCATATAGAAAGCAGCTAAATTTGGTCAGCCATTAATGATGAGGTATATGCAGGAACAACTAGCTCAGTTGGATAAATCTTTTGAGGGATTGCTTTTTTTTGATGATTCACCTATACACCAGGCACAGTTGATGGCTTATTCCACCGATGCCTCTGTTTACCAGGAAAAGCCACTGGCTGTAGCAATACCAGCCAATACTTCTGATATAATAAAACTGATACAATTTGCCACACAAAATAAAACCACACTTATTCCAAGGGCCGCCGGAACATCTCTGGCCGGGCAAGTGGTAGGAAATGGCGTGGTGGTTGATATATCGAAATACTTTACCCGGGTACTTGAAGTGAATGAAGAAGAAAAATGGGTGAGGGTACAGCCCGGAGTGATCAGGGACGACCTGAATCATTATTTAAAATCCTATGGATTAATGTTTGGTCCTGAGACATCCACTGCAAACAGGGCTATGATTGGAGGAATGTTAGGTAACAACTCCTGCGGGCTTCATAGTATTGTGTGGGGGTCGGCAAGGGATCATGTTCTGGAAGTAACAGCCTTGCTAAGCGATGGTTCAGAAGTTATTTTCAAGAAAGAAGACATCCGTTACAATAAGGAGGACTTATCATTCAAAGGAAAGATATATTCAGCACTTGACATGCTGTTGTCAGAAAAACATAACCAGGAACTCATCCGGAACAATTTTCCTGCTTCAAAAATTCATCGGCGGAACACTGGTTATGCTCTTGATAGTTTATTGGCTATGCAGCCATATACAGACAACGATGAAATGTTTAATCTGTGTAAACTGCTGGCAGGCTCCGAAGGAACATTGGCATTTATTACAGAAGCGAAGCTAAACCTGATTGATCAGCCGCCAAAGGAGACAGCCGTTGTTTGTATTCATTGCCATTCAATCATTGAAGCAATGAAAGCTAATATCGTTGTATTGAAGCATAAACCGATGGCTTCAGAACTGGTGGATAAGTTTATCATGGATTTTACTATCGGGCACCCTGAATATGGCAAAAACCGTTTTTTTATTGAGGGAGACCCCGCTGCTATCCTGATGGTAGAGTTTATGGATAATGATAAAGAAGAGACATTTAAAAAAGCGCAGCAGTTAATTAATTCACTCAAAGAAGAACGACTTGGTTTTGCTTACCCGGTTCTGTATAATGAGCAAACCAAATCTGCATGGGATATTCGTAAAGCAGGATTGGGTTTACTGCGTAACCTGAAGGGGGATGCGCAACCAGTTAATTTGATTGAAGACTGTGCTGTAAGCACGGATGATCTGCCGGATTACATCTTCGGGTTACAGGAAATATTAGCCAGGCATAAAGTACAGGCCTCTTACTATGCTCATGCCGGAGCCGGAGAGTTGCATGTAGAGCCAATTATCAATTTAAAATCAGCAGAAGGATTAAAAACCTTTCGAAATATACTGGCTGATACAGTGGTATTGGTCAAAAAGTATAATGGGTCTCTTTCGGGTGAGCATGGAGATGGCAGATTAAGGGGAGAATATATTCCGGCTATGGTGGGAGAAGAAACATACCGGCTGTTTAAAAAAATTAAAAACATATTTGATCCACATAATATTTTCAATGCCGGGAAGATTACGGATACTCCGGCTATGGATACTCACCTGCGGGTGGAGCAAAGACCAATAGCTAGAATCATCAACACAACATTTGATTTTTCATCCTCCGGCGGTATTTTAAGACTGGCGGAAAAATGCTCCGGCTCCGGGGATTGCCGGAAAATGCCTATCTCCGGCGGCACAATGTGTCCGAGTTATATGGCCACAAGAATGGAGAAAGACACTACAAGGGCAAGAGCCAACCTGCTTCGCCAGTTTTTAAGTAATGAAACCGATGAGCAGCCGTTCAATCATCGTGAAATAAAAGAGATAATGGATCTCTGCCTCAGTTGTAAAGGTTGTAAAACAGAATGCCCTTCTTCTGTAGATATAGCGAAAATGAAAGCAGAATTTTTACAACAATATTATGTCAGGAATGGTGTTCCGTTCAGGGCAAGGCTGATAGCCGGCTTTAGTAAACAAATGAAACTGGTATCAAAATTTCCGGGATTGTTTAACTGGTTTTATGGAGTTCCTGTATTCAGGAGAACAGCTAACAGGTTAACGGGCTTTCATCCCGACAGAACGATGCCAAAACTGGCAAACCAGACATTGGTCTCCTGGTATCAGAAACATAAATACAATAAAGAAACTGAGAATAAAGAAAATTCAAATCTCTCTTTAAAGAAAAGGGATACCATTTTCTTTTTTTGTGATGAGTTTACTAATTATAATGATGTAGAAATTGGGAAGAAGGCCATTCTTTTATTCGAAGCGCTGGGGTACCAGGTTATCATTCCTGATCATTTGGAGAGCGGAAGAACTTATTTGTCAAAAGGGCTGGTAAAAAGGGCTGCTGAAATTGCTAACCAGAATATCGAACGGTTGTCACCTTTTGTTACATTACAAACACCACTGATAGGGATTGAGCCATCCGCTATCCTTACATTCAGGGATGAATATCCTGACCTGGCTATGGAGGCCAACCGGTCAAAGGCAATTGAACTGGCTAAAGCGGCTTTCACTATAGAGGAATTTTTAGCGCAGCAGTTTAAGGCCGGGCTGATCGACAGGAATTTGTTTACAACGGAGAGTAAGAATATCTTGATACACGGCCATTGTTACCAAAAAGCTTTATCATCACAACAGTATATAAGCAACTGTCTTGAAATACCCGTTAATTATAAAACGAGTGTAATACCATCAGGCTGCTGTGGTATGGCAGGAGGATTTGGGTATGAAAAAGAGCATTATGTAATTTCGCAACAGGTAGGTGAATTAGTACTTTATCCTGCCGTAAGGGCCGCTGCAGAAAACGATATCATTGCTGCCTCAGGTACTTCCTGCCGGCACCAGGTAAAGGATGGAACGGGTAAAATAGCCCTGCACCCGGTAGAAATATTATTTGATGCATTGATAAAATAAAAAACCTCATCAGTGTTTGATGAGGTTAGTGCCCGGGACTGGAATCGAA
>CAZTKV010000027.1:14260-16747 GCA_964614285.1 uncultured Chitinophaga sp.
GTGCCCGGGACTGGAATCGAACCAGCACATCCTTGCGAACGGCAGATTTTGAGTCTGCTGCGTCTACCAATTCCGCCACCCGGGCATTGAATTGGGCTGCAATATTAAGCCATTCCCGCTAATTGACGGCGGATGCGGTCTAAATATTTTTTCTTGTAATAATACTCTTTTACCTGCAACAGTTCTTTTTCGGTAACCCTGTCATCCTGGTAGTCTTCAATATATTTTTTTACTGGTTCATAAATTTCAGTTTGTAATTCACTGATACGGGATTCCAGTTGAGGAATAGTTGTTTCATCAACATCCATTAACGATTCATTTATGTCCAGCACTTCCATCAGAAAACCAGGAGGCAGTTCATATTTTTCTTCTTCCTGCAACAGGCCTTTCAACCGGAGAACATAGTTGATGGTTTCATCAGGGTTTTGAAAGGTTTTCCAGGCTTTATTGAGCAAGGCTGATTTTTCGAGTGCTTCAGCTTGTGCTGCCGGGTCTTCGGTAGCAAAGTAATCAGGGTGGTATTTTCTGCTGAGGGCAAAGAATCGTTGGGCCAAAACAGAAGTATTTACCTTCAGTTGTACGGGTATTTCAAATAGTTCAAAATAGGTCATTGCCGTTTATGTGTTTTCGGTCCTGTTTCTTTAAAAAATATCCTTAGTTTAGGTTACAAAACAGGTTTTTAAACTTACAAATCTACGTATAAAGCATGGAGGTAATCAGGAACTTCCCGGATTCGGAACTGGTGGAAAATCTGAAGTCGGGGCAAAGGATGGATGAATCCATTAAGGCCATCTACCGCTCTCATTTTGAGAGCCTGTGCTGGTATGTGATGAATAATAGCGGCACCCGGCAGGATGCAGAAGATATTTTCCAGGAAGTGGTGGTGAACTTTATTGATATGGTGCAGAAGGATAAGTTCAGGGGAGAATCCACCATAAAAACATTTCTTTTTTCCCTGAACCGGTATACCTGGCTGAATGAACTAAAGAGAAGAGGCCGGGCCATAGCAAGGGAAGAAAAATATGAAAGAGGGCAGGAAAGAGTGGAAATGGATACCAGTCATTTCATAGCCGACAGGGAAGGCAAATCTGAAGTACTGAGATTAGTAGGAGAGTTAGGGGAAATATGCAGAAAAATATTACTACTCTTTTATTACGAGAATAAGTCGATGAAAGAGATACTGGATGTAACAGATTATGAAACGGAACAGGTAGTAAGAAATAAAAAGTATAAATGCCTGAAACAACTTGAACAAATGATCATGGAAAAACCATTTTTAAAAGAAACCCTGAAAAACTTGTTGCATGGATAATTCTACACATAATGGTCCTGAACGACTGGTTCAATACCTTGACGGAGAATTGCAGGGGAGTGATAAAGAAAAAATGGAGCAGCAACTGGCTGTTGATGCATTATTAAAGCAGCAGTATGAAAGTCTTTTACTTACCCGGGAATCGGTTCATTATTTCGGGCTGAAAGAAAAGGTCGCTGGCTTACATCCACAGATGATGAAGGAACTGGTTACTCCGGTTGTAAAACTAAAACCAGCCAGGAGGATACTTCGTTATGTGGCATCCTTTGCGGCCGCTATTCTTCTAATAGCCGGTTTATTTTTTGCATATACTTTTTTTACACTGTCTTCAGGTAAAGTATATAGTGCTAATTATAAAAGATTTGAACTGAGTACTACCCGTGATGGAGGTGTGGGTGAAACAGCCTCTGAAAAAGCTTACCGGGCAGGCAATTACAAAGAAGTGGTTCGCATACATGATGCTGATGAAGATCATACTCCTAAAGGTGAATTTTTGTGCGGAGTGGCTGCATTGGAGCTTAACGATAATGGCAAAGCAATCAAATGTTTTAACGAGGTGCTTGATGCTAATAAAAACACTACTGAAAAGATATTAAATGACGAAGCGGAATATTATCTGACTCTCAGTTATATCCGTAATCAAGAATATGACAAGGCGCTTTCTCTGATGAATAAAATAAAAGATGATAAAGAGCATGTTTATCATGAAAGGGTATCAGGAAAACTATTGCGACAGGTAAAGATGCTTACATGGCGGTAACGTCATTGAGTGGTTAATGGTGGCCTCTTCCGTTTCCGGGAGAGGTTTTTTGTTTATAGTGGTTACAATTATTCTGTTTGCTTACACCAATAAGTGAAAACTAAATTGAAAAAAGAAAAACAATTCGTATGAAAAACATTATCCGGTTTGCAATGGTGGCTGTCATATCTGTGTCTGTTATTTTTTATTCGTGTCAGAAAGATATTTCTGGCAATACTTCTGATGTTAATAAACCGCATGGCGTTACTATTTATCTTACAGATCATCAAACACCCGTTTTCGATAGTGTATTTGTTGACCTGCAGGGGTTGGAGGTAAAGCTGGAGGATGACACATTGCCAAATAGCGGATGGGTGAACCTGAATATTAATCCCGGTGTTTACAATATCCTTCGGTTCCGGAATGGCCTCGATAC